>NZ_JBJJLN010000051.1:0-26965 GCF_046230725.1 Pseudomonas sp. KCJK9000
TTTCTTGTTGGGAATATAAGTTTCCCTTGGGCGATTTATAGGCGAAGCGCGGGCGCCAGGTCCAGTGTTTTGTGAAATTTTTTATCCTGGGAGGAATTTTTTTGCGCCGACGCGGTGGTATCAACCGGCTATGCTTGAACCATGACTATGTCCATCCCACTTCGCCAACCGTGCCCGCCTGGCGTCTGTGACTGCGGCCGTGAACAGTTGGTCGAGCAGCCGGCAGCGGCCCAGCGCATCCTGCTGCTGACCCGGCAGGAGGAAAAGCGTCTGATCGAGCGCCTGGAGCAGCTCAAAGACCTCGCTGACCTGCACCACCTGCAATCGAAGATGTACCAGAACCTGGGCATCCGAGTGCGCATCAGCCCTGGCCTGAACGAGGTGCGCACCATGCGTGGCATCGCCATAGAGCTGGACGAGCAGCCTGGCCTTTGCCGCAAGACCCGGCAGTCGATACCGGCTGCGATTCGCCGTGGCCTGGAGCGCAATCCAGAAGTGGCGTTCCGCTTGCTCGATGCCCATGACTTGCTCAGGGACGCATGAAGCTAATTTTTCCGCGGCGCGCTACGTCTACCTGAGAACCTGCCTGCGCCAGGCGCGCAGCGGCACCCTCACTCAAGGAGACAGGCAATGACTTCCGTATTCGACCGCGACGATATCCAGTTCCAGGTAGTGGTCAACCACGAAGAGCAATATTCCATCTGGCCAGACTACAAGGCTATCCCTGAAGGCTGGCGTGCAGTGGGCAAGCGCGGCCTGAAGCAGGAATGTCTGGCGTATATCGACGAAGTATGGACCGACATGCGCCCATTGAGCCTGCGCAAGCAGATGGCCGAAGCCGCCGCCCAGTGACCGCCATCAACCTGCTTTGCCTGCCTTATTCGGGCGCAAGCGCCATGGTCTACAGCCGCTGGCGGCGCAAGCTGCCGGCTTGGCTGCAAGTGCGTCCTGTGGAGCTTCCAGGCCGTGGCGCGCGCATCGGTGAGCCGCTGCAGACTGACATGCAAGGGTTGGCCCGGCAGTTGGCCAATGAACAGCGCATGCTCGCCCATGCCCCTTATGCGCTGCTCGGCCACAGCATGGGCGCGCTGCTGGCCTTTGAACTGGCTCACGAACTTCGGGCGCTGGGCAGCCCGCTACCCTTGGCGTTGTTTGCCTGTGGCACCGCAGCGCCTACACGGCGCGAGGATTACGATGGCAACAACTGGCGTGCGCCCAAGAGCGACGATGAGCTCAAGCAGGACCTGCGCGAACTCAACGGGACCCCGCCGCAGGTGCTGGAAAACGCCGAACTGATGAGCCTGACCTTGCCGGTCCTGCGCGCCGACTTCCTGCTCTGTGGCCGCTACCGGTATCGTCACCGGCCAGCCCTGCAATGCCCATTGCATGTGCTCGGGGGCGAGGCAGATCGGGCCAGCGAGGCGCAGCTGCAGGCCTGGCGGCAGGAAACCTGTGCAGCGTTTTCGTTGCAGATGTTCCCGGGAGGCCATTTCTTCATCCACGAGCACGAGGATCAGGTGCTCGGGGCCATTACCCAGGCCCTTGAAGGGCAGAGGCTGTCTGCCTGATTGACGGCGCCGTTTGCCTGGGGGAGGCTAGGCCTTTTCCCAGGTAAGGGGCAGATAATGCTGATCGAACATCACCGGGCCACATTGCTGGTCGTCGACATCCAAGAGCGGCTCATTGGCGCCATGAGTGACCCGCAGGGCATGCGCGATCGCGCTCATTGGTTGCTGGCTGCCTGCGCCGACCTGGCATTGCCCGTGGTGATTTCCGAGCAATACCCCAAAGGTTTGGGCCCGACCTTGCCAGCACTTCTGGCTGCGGCCCCGGCCGCAGAGGTGGTGGAAAAAAGCCATTTCTCCTGCGTGGCCGCCGGTTGCCTGCCGGCCAGCCTGATGGCCAGGGACCAAGTGATCGTCTGTGGCATGGAAGCCCATGTCTGCGTGCTTCAGACCGTGCTTGGCCTGCTGGGCTGCGGTAAGCAGGTATTCGTGGTCGAGGATGCCTGCGACAGCCGTACGCCAGCCAACAAGGCGGCCGGCCTTGCGCGCATGCGTCAGGCCGGCGCACAGCTGGTGACCCGAGAAATGGTGCTGTTCGAGCTCATGGGCAGTGCCAGCCATCCGCAGTTCCGCCACATCAGCAAGACCTACATGGTCGGAGAACAGCCCTGAACCGGCGGCTATGGGCGGCCGGGCTGATGGCTTTGGCGCTGCTGCAGGGCTGCGCCGGGCGCCGTGAGCAAGCGCCCGAACCCGATCCGGCCGAGGTGCGCGCTCAACTGATGCGCCTGTTGCCGGCACAGGCAAAGGACCGAGAGGGCTGGGCGAAAGATATCCAGAGCGCTTTCCAGGCCCAGCGCATTTCGCCCAGCAAGAGCAACCTGTGCGCGGTGCTGGCGGTGACCGAGCAGGAGTCGACCTTCAACGCAGACCCGCAGGTGCCCAACCTGGGGCGCATCGCCCGCGGCGAAATCGACCGCCGCGCTGCGCGCCTGCATATCCCAGGCATGCTGGTGGACGCTGCGTTGAATACGTCTTCGGGCAATGGCCAAAGCTATCAACAGCGGCTGTTGGCCGTCCGTAGCGAGAAGCAACTGAGCGCACTGTACGACGAGTTCATCGCCCGCCTGCCATTGGGCAAAACCTTGCTCGGCGGCTTGAACCCGGTGCACACCGGCGGGCCCATGCAGGTCAGCATCGATTTCGCCCAGAAGCACACCCAAGATTATCCTTATACCTACAGCGGGACGATTCGTCAGGAAGTGTTCACCCGCCGAGGTGGCATGTATTTCGGCATTGCTCACTTGCTGGGCTACCCGGCGCATTACGAGCGGCAGTTGTACCGCTTCGCTGATTTCAACGCAGGGTGGTATGCAAGCCGCAATGCCGCGTTCCAGGCAGCCTTGAGCAAGGTTACGGGGGTCACGTTGGCGCTGGACGGTGACTTGATCGCCCCAGGCTCGATCATGCCGGGCAGTACCGAGCAGGCGGCACGCAAACTGGCGCGCAAGCTTGGGTTGCGTCATCCTCAGATCCGCAGCCAGCTGGAGCTCGGTGACAGCCTGGCGTTCGAGGACAGCCAGCTGTACAGCGGGGTCTTTGCCATGGCCGATGCGGCCGCAGGTAAGCCATCAGCGCGGGCCATCCTCCCTGGGATCGAACTCAAAAGCCCCAAGATCACCCGCAAGCTGACCACCGCCTGGTTTGCCGGGCGCGTGGATGAACGCTATCAGCGCTGCATGAAGCGCTAGAGTGAACTGGCCTGCTCAAGGGTTACTTCTTGCGAGCAGGCCAGTGCGTCATCCTGCGTCCAGCGCAGTGACGACCTGTTCGACGCTGGCCTTAAGCCCAGCCACAGCGTCTTGCGGGTCACTCTCGACCACCAGCAGTTTCGCCCCGGCCGCCTCGATCACCTGCATAAGCGCCGCCTCTGGCTGGCGATGATCCAGCACCAATACCACATCCTGCCCTTGAAGGTTCTCACGCAGGGCCTCCAGCGCCTTTGCGTCCCACTTGCCGTCGGCCGGCAACGGTTGCTCCACCACATCCAGGTTCAAGCCACTGGCCAGATACCCCAGGCGCTCGGACAAGTTGACCACACTCAGGTTGTCGGCCTGGGCCAGTCGCGTCTGGCTGCTGGCAGTCATCTCCAGTAGTTGTCGCTTGAGCCCGGCCAGGTTGCTTTGAATCCTGTTTTTGTCGGCGGGTGCCAGGCGCTCCAGATCATTGGCCAGCACATCGGCCATACGCCCAAGGTTGGTCGGGTTCAGCCAGGGGTAGCTCGCATAGGCGTCATCGCCGCTTACGGCGATACCCGGTAGCGCACCATCGACCGGCCGCGCCGCATCGATCTCGACGATGCGAATGTTGCTGCGCCGGGCCATGGGATACAGCGGGTCGTCCCGCCAGATAGAGCGCACGCCGATGACCGCGTCTGCATGCTGCGCGGCTCTGGCCAAAGCAGCAGCCCCTCGGCTGCTGAAATACGCAGGTTGACGGCTGGCCGGCAGGTTGGCCGGGGCGGCCCGCTTGAGCTGTACTTCTGTGCCCTCGAGCAGGGCGCTGGCCAAACTGTGGGTCACCGGCAGGGTGGTCAGCACTTCAGTGGCCGTAGCGTAGACAGGCAGGCCGGCCAGGACGATGGCCAGGGTCAGGTGTTTGAAGTTCATGCCGGGTTTCCTTGCAGGCGTGGAACGAGAGCGCGAGCCAGTGCGGCGAGGGCGAAGCACATGCCTGCGACCAGAATGATCGCCGCGCCCGAGGGCACCGGCAGGTCGAGCATGATCGGCAGCAGAATGCCAAGCAGGGTGCTCAGGGTGGCAATCAGCATGGATATGAAGAAAAAGCCTTTCAGTGATTGGCTGACCAACCGTGCTGCCGCCGCCGGTATGACCAAAAGCGCACCGACCAGAATGGCGCCGATCACCTTGACCGAAGCCACGGTGACCAGGGTGACCAGCACGACGAACAGATAATCCAGGGTCTTCACCGCCACCCCACGCACTGCTGCCAACTGCGGGTTGAAACTGGCCAGCATGATGCGGTTGTAAAGCGGCACCGCCAGCGCCACCACCAGCACCGCGACGATGCCAAGCACCATCAGGTCTTGAGCGCTGACGGTCAGCACCGACCCGAACAACACGTTCTCGAGGATATGCACATTGATTTTGCCAGCCAGCATCAGCAACAGACTGGCGCCAAGGGCCAGCGACACCGATAGAAAGACGCCGATCAGCGTGTCTGGTGACAGCCCCGTGCGGTTGCGCAGGAAGTTGAGCAAAATGCCGAACAGCAGACAGTAGCCGAACAGGCTGCCGTATGGGCCGGTGTAGGGTTCACCGAGCAGGATGCCGATAGCGACCCCGGTGAGTGCGGCGTGGCCGACTGCTTCGGAAAAGAACGCGAAGCGCTTGACCACCACCAGGGTACCCAGGCCTCCGAGCACCGGGCCGATCATCAAGCCAGCCAGCAGGGCATTGATCACGAAACCATAAGCCAAGGCCTGGGGTAGGTAACCGGCTTCGGCCCAGGCCTGAATCAGTTGGCGCAATGCTTCGAAGCTCATCATACAGGGCGCTCGCTGCGAGGGTGAACAGAGAACAGGCCAAGCAGGCGCTCCGGGGTCAGCGCCTGGGCCGGCGGGGCATCGAACAGCACCTGGCGGTTCAGCCCGGTGACTCGGTCGGCCAGGCGCAGCACTGCTTGCAGGTCATGTTCGATCCACAGCACCGTGGTGCCGGCCTGGCGCCAGCCATGCAGCAGTTGTTCGAACACCTGAATGCCTGCCTCGTCGAGCGCCGACATTGGCTCGTCGAGTACCAGCAGCTGCGGCTCGGGATTCAGGCCTTGGGCCAAAAGCACGCGTTGGCGCTCACCGCCAGACAACGCGCCCATGCGTCGCTTGCGCTTGTCGAGCATACCAACACGCTCCAGCGCCGCATCGATCGCCGGTTTGGCCCTGCGCGACGGGCCAAGGAAGGCCGGCCGCCGCTGGCACATGGCTGCCATGAAATCATCCACGGTCATCGGCAGCCCGCGGTCGAACTCCAGTGCCTGCGGCACGTAGCCGATCACCTGGTGAGCACCTGGCCAATGCAGCGCCAGTTGGCCTTGATGGGGCATCTGCCCGAGCAGCGTCTTGATCAACGAGCTCTTGCCGCCGCCATTGGGACCGACGATGGCGTGCACGCTGCCAGGGGCAACGTTGAACTGCACCTGCTGAAGAATGCGGGTGCGGCCCAAGGTGAGGTCGATGCAGGCGAATTCGATGCCTGGCCCTGTAGGGACGGTCAGGTTGGCCGCGGCGGTCATGTGCGGTTCTCCTCGATGGCCCGGACCACGGTGTCGAGGTTGCGCTTCATCTCTATTTCATACTTATCCTGGGTATATTCACCGTAGGAAATGTGAGTGAGTGGATAAAGGCGTACGCCGGCCTCCCGTTGGATGGTTGCAACATAAGCCGAGGGGAAGTCCATTTCCGAGAAGATCACTTTTACGTCCAGGGCCTTGAGCTGATCGATGGTTTTCTTCAGTTGCGCAGGGCTGGGTTCGATACCGTGGGCGGGTTCTACTACGGCCGTGACCTCCAGGCCGAAGTCGCGTACCAGATAGTCGTAGGCGGCGTGGATGGTGGCCACGCGCAATGTCGCCGAAGGCGCTTGGCTGACCTTGGCCAGTGCTTCTGCGCGCAAAGCGCGCAGGCGCTTGGCATAGGCGCGGGCGTTCTGCGTGTAGAACCTGGCGTTGTCGGGGTCGAGCTTGCCCAGCTCGCGAGCGATGTTGTTGACCTGAGCAATGGTGGTGCTGATCGACAGGAAGGTATGCGGGTTGACCACCTTGCCGGCGCCACGCGCGGCAATGCCCGTGGCCGCCAGCAGGGGTACGTTGCGGTTGGCCTCTATGGTCGTGACATCGGGTTTTTCGCTGGCCGCGATCATTCGGTCGGCGAAGTCGTCATGACCTACGCCGTTGAGAACCACCACATCCAGAGTGCCGATGCGCTTGATGTCCTCGGCGCGCGGCTCGTAGGCATGGGGGTTGAAACCTGCGGGGATCAGCGGCACCACTTCGGCTTTGTCACCTACGATATTGCTGACATAGCTGTAGTACGGGTGCAGGGTTATACCGATGCGCAGCGGCTGGCCGGGAGCGGCCAGGGCCATCGCTGGCAGGGCCAAGGCCAAGAGCAGGGCGAAGGTTCTACGAAGCATGGGCAGTCCTTGGATTCAGTGACGGTGTTCGCGGGTGACCCCGGCGTCGTAATGGCTGACCACTTGCTGCCAGCCGGCGGCGATCAGTGCCGCTTGGCCGCGGTCTTCGGGAAGCGTGGTGGCGCTGTCGCGGCGCAACCAGACGTCGACCTCGCCACCGTTGGCCTCGGGCAGGATCAGCAGGAAGCTGCCGGCCACCTGCGGCATCTGGCTCAGGCCAAGGTAGGTAGCGTTCGGCAACAATTGCCAGCGATGTTCGCCGCGGCTCTGGCTGCCGAGATCGACCACGAACGGCGGCAGGCCTTCTTCGGCCAATGCGGCGACGCCTGGCAGGGCGCCGGTTTCTTCGCGCATCAGCTGAATTTCGTCATAGGCCACCCGCAAGTCGGTGTAGATGCCTTGTTCGGCGGCAGTCAGGTCGCGGCGTGCATCGATCTGATGGCTGGCGATCGCCTGTTCGTCTATGCGTTCGCCACGCAGTGCCACCACACTGGCGGCAAGGGCGACGATCAGCAGGCTGACCAGCAGTACATAGAGGGTTTCATGCCCGGCACCTGCCGGGCGTACCACCTGGGTATGGCGCATGGCAGGGCGGCTCATGGCGGCGTGATATCGGCGTGGTCGACTTCCACGACATGGCCGGGGCCTGCGTCGAACAGCACGTAGAACTCGCCGTCCGGGCGTTTGAAGGTGAGGCTGGAGTCGTCACCGAGTTTGCCGCCGACCAGTACCTGCTCGTCATAGCCGATCACATCGAGGGTTACCCCCGGCGCACCACTGCCATCGGAAAATCCGCCCGTGCATTTGACCTGGCCGCCGGCAACTTCCTCGCATTCGCACATCGGGTTGTGGGCCAGGGCGGGGCCTGCTGCGATGGCCAGCAGAGGCAGGGCGAGCCTGCGCATCAAGGTGTTCATGGGGTGCCTCCTTGTTTTTCGAGCCAGGCCACAGTGGCCGGCGAAGCCTGAGCCAATGGGACGGATGCCTGGTGCAGGCTGCCGTCCCAACCTTCGAGCGTGATCCAGATTTGCGCATCGGTGCGGGTGCGCGGTGGGATGGGGAGGTTGGTGATCATCCGGTACGGTGCTCCGAAGAAAATCGTGCCGGCGGTACGCAGGCTGCGTGGCTTGCCGATGCGCAGGTAAACCGCCTTGACCTCATTCACACATGCCTTGCACAGCGCCGCGTTGAATAGCTTGAAATGGCCTGCGGGGCCGTCTGCGCGGGGTGCTTCGTCGCGCAGCTCGGCCAGGTCAAGGCTGTAGGGGCCGACCTGGATACCTGAGACGGGGTTGGCACCCAGACCTGCGTCGCCGCGCAGCAGCTTGGCGTCAGCGAAGTATTTGGGCATGAAGCCCAGCGGAATGAGAATGAGCAGAATGTTCAGGTGGAAGCGCCACTTGTGCCACCACTGCTTGACTGGGTGGGTGGGCAGTGCGTTGGCCGGCTTCATGGGCGCGCCTCCAGGGCGGTTTCACGGTGCGCGCCGCCTGTGGCGCGCTCACTGCGCTTGAGTGCGGCTGCGGTGGCTTGGGCGGTGCGCTTGGTCCAGATCAGCAGGCCGCTGAAGACCATCAGCGTCAGCACCAGGCCGAAGAAGAACCAGATCAGCTTGATCGGCAGCCCACCAAAATCTCCGGTGTGCAAAGGCCGCATGGATTCGGTGACGAACTCCAACGCCGAGCGGTCGCTGAGCAGGAATTGACTGTCGACCTGGCGGGTATAGGGGTTGACCGAGGCGCTTTGGAACATCAACGGGTACCAGCCGCGCCCGCCCATTTCGATGTGGCTGTAGGCAGTGGCTGGTAGTGAGACGGAGGTGATATCCAGGCTGGGAATGGCCAGGCCGGCAATGCGCGCGGCTTCGTCCAGATCGATGCGTGGCGCCGGGCTGCCGTCGAGAGTCTGCGGCACCTGCTCACGGGCGATCACCGGCACGATCGGCTCGCTTGAGATGGTGATCTGGTTGTCGAAGAGAATGGCCCGGATGAGGAACCAGATGCTGGTGATGGATATGACGGCGATGAACCAGATCGACCACACGCCGGCCAAGCGGTGCAGGTCGCCCCAGAAAATGCGCGGGCCATGGCCGGTGCGCAGCGGTTTGAAGAAGCCTTTCCAGAACTTCTTGTACACCACAAGGCCCGTGACCAGCGACGCCAGCATCGGTAGCCCCAACAGCGAAACCATGTACCAACCCCAGCTGAAGCCGTTGGTGAAAGGCACCAGCCACCAGCCATGCAGGGCGCGGGTGAAAGCTTCGAAGTTGAAGTCCGGCATCTTGCCCTGGATGGCGCCGGTGTAAGGGTTGACGTACAGCATGGGGCTCGAGCCATCGGGGTAGGTGACCCGCGCCGTGAGCGCGAAGTGTGAACCGTCGGGTTGGCTGAGCGTGTTCACTGCCATGTCAGGTTCTGCCTGGTGCAAGGCGTCGAGCACCTGCTGAAATGTCAGGCGTTCGGCGTTGTCGTCAGGTTTGCTGGCACGTACGTCTGGGTTTGCCAGCCAGACGAGTTCTTGGCTGACCACGGCCAGCATGCCGGTGAAGCAGACGATCAGCACGAAGAACCAGATCGGCAGGGCGAGCCAGCTGTGGACGAGGAACCACAACTTAGACTTGGATTTTTTCGGTGATTTTGCCATCGGTCAGTCTTCTGAAATATGGGGCGAACACAGGCCCAACCAAAAAGGGCTGCTCTTCAAAAGACGAATGAGAATGGAAATCCTGAAGCGTTAAGTGCAAGTAAATGTTTCAGGAGCGGTGCAGCTCGACGGGGCTGCTGTAGGCCCCGTTGAGGTTGGATGGGCGATCAGGCGCTGGTGAGGGCGACGGCGGGCTGGGTGGTGCCCCGCTGATGTGCCAAATCGCGGTAGAGCGCTTGGCCGATCTCAGCGGCACGAGAGGGCAGTACCGACAGCAGGGTGTCGCTCAAGCCATGGCTGCTCTCACAGAACCCTTGCAGATAGACGCAAGCCTGCATGTCGGGGCTGCTTAGCACTCGGTAGTGACGGTCGACGGCAAAGTCTTGCATGTAGTCTGCCAGCGGGGCCAAGAGTTCGCGGTGCGAGCGGCGCTCGTAGCCTGTGGCGAGTATCACCGCATCGTAGCGGTGAGTCTGGTGCTGGCCGGTAGCCAAGTCACGCAGGGTAAGCTCGATACCGTCGCGGGTGGCCACTACCGCTTCCACCTGGCGCCGACACAAGACATTGTGGCGGAATTGGTGGGCGACTTTCTGGCGGTAGAGAATGCCGTAGATCCGCTCGATCAGGTTGAGATCGACCACTGAGTAATTGGTGTTGTGGTATTCGCCAAGCAGCTTGGCGCGCTGGTCGGCAGGTTCATTGAAGACCAGGTCGGTGTAATCGGGTGAGAAGATTTCGTTGACGAATGGGCTGTCGTCGGCCGGCTTGAGGGCAGAACCGCGCAGGACCATGTCGACTTTGACTGATGGGTAGCTGTCGTTCAGGTCGATGAAGGCTTCAGCAGCGCTCTGACCCGAGCCGATCACGGCGATTCGCATGGGTTGGCCTGCCGAGCACGGCAGTTTGTCGAGGCTGCTCAGGTATTGAGAGTGGTGGAAAACCCTTGGGTCGTCTTTGAATGCACCGAATTTCTCGGGAATCTTCGGCGTGCCGCCGGTTCCTACCACTACGGCGCGGGTGCGCCGGCTCATCTCGCGGCCTTGGGCGTCGCGTGAAATCAGGCGCAAGTGCTCCACACGCCCCGCGTTGAGCTCAGGCTCGATACGCAGCACCTGCTCGCCATACACGGCCTGATCAGCAAATTGTTCGGCCGCCCAGCGCAGGTAGTCGTTGTACTCCAGGCGGCAGGGGTAGAAGGTGCCGAGGTTGATGAAATCGGCAAGGCGTTGCTTGTGGTGCAGGTAGTTGACGAAGCTGTAAGGGCTGGTGGGGTTGCGTAGGGAAACCAGGTCCTTGAGGAACGAGATCTGCAATTCACTCTGGGTTGCCAGGGTTTCGCCGTGCCAGCGGTAATCCTTCTGCTTGTCGATGAACAGTGCATCCAGGGCATGGCCCTGGCTCTGGGCGAGTTCTTCCAGGGCGATGGCCAAGGCCAGGTTGGACGGGCCGAAGCCCACGCCGATCAGGTCCTTGATAGTTTCCGGGTGTGCAGGCTGGCTCATGGCTGCGATTCCATATGGGTCGAATGTGGGCGCATGCCGGGCTACGGCGCCTGCGCTGGTACATTGGGTGGAACGAGCCAGCGAAAGGGGAATTTACTGCCAAGGCGCCTGCCTGTGGCCAGTAGCGTCTCAAGCTCTGGCGATGCCTGCCGATAAGCCGGTCAGCTCAAGAATCCATGGCTACACAGGGAGCAAGACATGGTAGGTATCGCAGCAATCAGTATCAGCAACGCTTCGTCCCAGGCCACTAGCACGACACCGGCCAACGAAAGCGCAACCACCCAGGCCAGCGGCTCGACCCTGCAAGTCGACGCCTCGAAGCTTCGCAGCACCGGGCAGGCCCAGGCCGCAGGTGGCGCTCAGGGCAGCAGCGAAAGCGCTGAGCCTGCACATATCAAGCAACTGCGCGAAATGATCAAGAATCTTCAGAAGCAGATGGCCGAAGAGCAGAAGCAGTTGGCCAGCTTGATGGCGCAGAACAGCGAAGATCCCGCCAAGTTGGCGCTCATCACGGCCAAGCAGGCCAGCATCGCCACCCTCAGCGGGGAAATCATGGCGGCCACCGCACAATTGCTCGAAGCCTTGGAAAAAACCGGTGGCAGCAGCGCTGGCAGCGTAGTCGACACGCAAGCCTGAAGGTGATTGGGCTGGCCTCACCGCTGCTGATGCAGCGTTGAGGCCAGCGGGTGGCATTCAGTCCGACGCCAAGCGCCCTTTGCCGTGTTTTTCTGCCTTGTATTGCATGGCCACTGCCGGTGCTGGCTTGGTGGCGCCGGTTTCCAGCCACTGGCGCATCCGCGAGGCGTCAGCGAAGTGCGTGTATTTGCCAAAGGCATCGAGGATCACCATGGCCACTGGGCGGTTGTCCATTTTGGTCAGCAATACCAGGCAATGGCCGGCCTCGTTGGTGAAACCGGTCTTGGTCAGCTTGATGTCCCAGTTGCTTTTGTTGACCAGGTGATCGGTGTTACGAAAACCCAAGGTGTAATTCGGCTTGCGGAAGGCTACGGTCTTTTCACGTGTGGTCGACAGCTCGCTGAGCATCGGGTATCTGCGCGCCGCCATCAGCAGCTTGGCCAGATCACGCGCTGTGGAGACGTTCTGGGTTGAAAGGCCGGTTGGCTCGATGTAACGGGTGTGCGCCATCCCCAGGCTGCGCGCTTTGGCGTTCATCGCCTTGATGAAGGCTGGGTAGCCGCCTGGATAATGGTTGGCCAGGGTCGTCGCCGCTCGGTTTTCCGAGGACATCAAGGTGATCAGCAGGGTTTCGCGACGGTTCAGTTCACTGCCCAGGCGCACGCGCGAATACACGCCTTTCATGTCCGGGTTGTTGGCAATGGTCATGGTGAGCATCTCATCCATGGGCAACTTGGCGTCGAGCACCACCATCGCCGTCATCAGTTTGGTGACCGATGCGATAGGCACTACGCGGTCAGCGCGGCTCGAATACAGCTCCTGATTGGTGTTGAGATCGATGAGCAGGGCGCTGCCAGAGGCCAGATGCAGCTTGGCGGGATCACGCTGAACCTGGGCCGGGGGTTGTGCAGCAGCGGTCGACGCAAGGGTCGCAGTACCTGTGAGCAACAGCAGCAGGCTGAGGATAGACAGGGATGTTTTCACGTTGAGGCTCACTAATAGTTGGTATGTCGTTGGCTGTGCAAGGGTTTTCCCCCGAAACCGGTGCATTCTGGAGTATGGCTCAACGGCTGTCGATTGCTCGTTGAGCCCCCTGACAGAAATGAAAAAAGCTTCATGCTGTATCGGTTGTCCAACCTCCACTGGTCGGGTCAACGGGCAAAAAAAGACCCACCATGCGGCGGGTCACAAGTTGCGTAGGGAGCAACGCACAACACAATGGGTCAAGCGATCAGGCAAGTGGCCTTTATCTGCTCAGCCAGGGCCTGGGCCGAGGCCCGGGAGGCCAGTGGCCCGCTGACGGCTTCGCCATTGCTGACCAGGTACCAGCAAGCCAGCAGGCCTTGCTCGCGCAACACGGCCGGCACTGCGGTGCCGACAACGGACATGATCTGGATAGTGGCCATACGGACCTCCTGTGAAACATGGCACTACCTTACGCAGCAGCCGGCTTGCCTGGAAATCAACGCGCTCAATAGTACTCATCAGTTTTATCAACGCTTACCAGCGCGGCGGGCCGTAATACACAGGTGGCGGGCCGTAGTAGGGGCGGTAAGCTGGGGGTGGCGGTGCCGGCACGTAGTACGGTTGGTAATAAACCGGCTGGGGCGGCGCCTGTACATAGACCGGCGGCGGCCCATAGTAGGCTGGCTGACGCTCTACATAGACTGTACGGTCGTGGCCGCCAGACACGGTCGCCCCGACCACGGCCCCAACGACCGCCGCGCCGAGCAGTGGGCCTGGGCCGTACCAGCCGTGGCCGCCGCCACCGTGGGCAGAGGCTTGCCCGCTGATGGCCAGGGCACCGACCAGCAGGACGATTCCGGGGAGATGACGCTTCATGAGACTTCCTCGCAAGGTTACCCCGCGCTTGGGGCCTTATTACTATGACTGCTGTCTGGGTAAACCGAGCACAGGGAAACGGTAAATGTTGTGTAAGGGACGACCAATGGCGGTCTCTGATACGCTGGCAAAACGATTGCGTATTCAAAGTGGAGCAGGCAATGGCGACAACGCCCAGTAGAGACACAGTGCTTTGCATTTCCCTGGCCGGGCGCCCTGGCACATTCGGGGTGCGTTTTCATAACCACCTCTACCAACAACTTGGCCTTGACTACTACTACAAGGCCATGACCACTGATGACCTGCCTGCAGCCGTTGCCGGCATCCGCGCGCTGGGCATTCGGGGTTGTGGTGTGTCGATGCCGTACAAAGAGGCGTGCCTGGCGCTGGTCGATGAAGTCGATCCATCGGCTGCGGCAATCGAGTCTGTCAATACCCTGGTCAATCACGCAGGCCATCTGAAAGCCTACAACACCGACTACCTCGCCGTGCGACAACTGCTTGAGGCGCACGAGGTAGACCCCTGCACTGCGTTCGCGCTGCGTGGCAGTGGGGGGATGGCCAAAGCCGTCGCCAGTGCCCTGCGCGATGCGGGGTTTGCGGAAGGGATCATCGTCGCGCGCAACGAGCAAGCCGGTCGGCAGTTGGCCGATGCTTGTGGCTACCGCTGGGTGCCAGACCTCGGTGACCGATGCCCACCGATGCTGGTGAACGTCACCCCAATCGGCATGGCAGGCGGCCCTGAGGCCAATGATCTGGCCTTCAGCGAACAGGCGATCGCGGCAGCTGAGCGCGTATTCGATGTCGTGGCGATGCCTGCGCGTACGCCATTGATTCAGCGGGCCGAAGCTTTAGGTAAACCCGTCATTACCGGATTGGAAGTCATCGCGCTGCAGGCCCTGGAGCAGTTTGTGCTTTACACCGGCGTTCGGCCAAGCCCGGAGCAGGTGGAAGCGGCGGTGGACTATGCGCGCGCCGCTCCCTGACAAGGCTGAACAGAGGGATCAGAATGCTTTGTGACCCTTGTCCAACTGCTCATCGACCAAGGCCCGGCCATGGGCCAAGGAGACATGCTGTGCATGCTCAAGGTCAGAGAAGAATTTCATTGGCATGGACATCCGCCTGCTGGTATGCCCCTGTGGATCGGTGATCAGGCAGCCTGCAGCATAGGGCAGGGGAGAGTCCGGGTGCGGCATCACGCTGGCAGTGATGGTGTGGTTGCGGTATTCACAGTGAAGAGATTGCATCGTCCTTTACCTCGCTGTGGCATGTGAAGCTATACCTTCATATACCACAGCGAGCGGCCACCAGTTGCTAGCCCGACGAATGCGAATCGCTGCTGTCAGCCTTTGAGCTCGGTTGGCTGAATCACTTCCACCCAGTAACCGTCCGGGTCCTTGATGAATGCCAGGTGATTCATGCGGCCGTCCTGTAGGCGTTTCTGGAACGGTACGCCAAGGGCTTCGAAGCGGGCGCAGGCTTCACGCACGTCCGGCACCGATACGCAGATGTGGCCAAAGCCGCGCGGGTCGGTATTGCCGTCATGGTAGGCGAAGTCCGGGTCGGTTTCGGTGCCGTGGTTATGGGTCAGTTCCAATACCCCGGGGATCGACTTCATCCATTGGTGGCGTGCGGCATCGTCGGCAGGGATCTGCGCAGGGTCTACCAAGGCCAGGAAATACAAGCTGAAAGCAGCTTCGGGGAAGTCGCGCTTGTCGACGAGGGAAAAGCCCAGCACGCGGGTGTAGAAATCCAGCGAGCGCTCGATGTTCTTGACCCGCAGCATGGTGTGGTTGAAAACGAACTGGGCGGTCGCAGCATCGGGCTGTGCGGTAACGCCAGGCAGGGTGTTCAGGTCGTGCAGGCTCATCAGTACTCCAGAATCGTGGCTGACACGCAGGTGCCAGCAAAACAGACAGGTGAACCATGATACGGCAGTGGAGCATCTGCGCAAATGAAAGCGCCCTGCTCGAAAGAGCAGGGCGCCAGAATTAGAGGCCCGCATGTGCGGGCGCGTGATGGGGTCGCTAGTCCGTTAGCTGTCTCGATACTGCTTCAGGCCTTGTGAAAAAAGTGTGAAGTTGGCGTTGATGTTTCATCAGCGCACCCAGCTTTCCACAGTATCGGCCCCATATTGCTCCTTCCAGGCTTTGAGCCCGCGGTGGTTGCCGCCCTTGGTTTCGATCAGCTCGCCACTGTGTGGGTTTGCATAGACTTTTACCACGCGCGGGCGCCGCTGTTGCTTGGCGGCCGGGGCGGTACTGCGGCTGTCCGCTTTGGGGTCAAGAATGGCGATGATATCGCGCAAACTTTTGTCATAGCTTTTCATCAAGCCGACTAGTTTCTGTTCAAATTCGATTTCGCGTTTTAAGCCGGCATCCTTTTTCAGCACCTCCAGTTGCGCCATCTGTTCCTGGAGCGCTTTTTCGGCAGCACGAAACTCTGCAAGTCTGGACACTGTAATCACTCCTGTACGTCTTTCATGGCGCGGCGTGACGAACATTAGAAACACTGAACGGCGGCCATGCAGGTGGGTAGAACTGTTCGCTGATACCGAGTGTAGACAGCGGCGCGACTTTGGTAAACCTCAAACTTTTCATAAGTAACTTGGAACTTTCTATGTTTTGCACGCGGTGACCGAGGCTTAACAAGATGACGATTACTCGCGCGTTGGTCCTGGGTGCAAAGGCGTGATCTCGAGTGTTCTAGGGTTCTTTCAGACAAAGGTCGATCGATGTTTGTTCTCTACGCGGCGGCCCAACGTTCGTGCGTGAGTGGCAATTGTGCCCCCTACTTGTGAATCTTGTCTTGACTGCAGTTTCGGATATCCATGGCCTGCGCAGCCTTTAGCGGTTGTGTGCCGGCAGCCATTTCAACACTGCGGCTATTCGTCGACAGATAGGCGTCAAGGTCGTAGTCGGCTATAAATCTCCCTATATTTATTCAAGGTCCGCACGGTGCCATGAAAGAATTGCTGCTTATCGGTATTGGTCCGGGCGATCCTCGGCAGGTCACCCTGGAAGCTGTCGAGGCCCTGGGCAGGGCAACGGTGTTCTTCGTTCACGACAAGGGGCCTGCCAAACAAGCGCTGGTTACCCTTCGCAAGGCATTGCTCGATCGCTATCGGCCCCAGGGTGGCTATCGTCTGATGCAACTTGCTGACCCATCACGTGATGGGCAAGCTGTGGATTACCAAGGCGCAGTGCACGATTGGCACCGCCAGCGTGCCGCACTGTACGCCCGGCTGATCAACCAAGAATTGGGTGAAGAGGATATCGGCGCCTTTTTGCTGTGGGGTGAGCCCAGCCTTTATGACAGCACTCTGCGCATTCTGAACCTGGTTCGCGAATCCGGCATGGCGTTGCGCTTACAGGTGATCCCTGGCATCAGTAGTGTCCAAGCGCTGGCCGCCAAGCATCAAATTTCACTCAACCGTGTCGGCGAACCGCTGATGATTCTGCCAGGGCGCCGGCTCGCCGAACTGACGCGGGTGGACAACGTGGTTGTTATGCTCGATGGGCAGTGCGAGTTCGCAAATATTGAGGATCCAGCGCTGATGATCTACTGGGGTGCGTACCTTGGCACTGAAGACGAAGTGATGATTGCCGGGCCCCTGCACTTGGTGAAGTCGCAGATACTTGAAGTGCGCGAACGGGAGCGGTTGCGCAAAGGCTGGCTCATGGATACCTATCTATTGCGCCGGGAACTCTAGCGCTGTTCACCGGCACTGGCGCTTACTGGGGCGTTCAGCGTGGCCCCAAGATGCTCACCACCTTGTCACGCAGCAGATCGATGCTGAACGGCTTGCCGATCATATGCATGCCTTCGGGAATGTCGAAGCTCTCGGCATATCCGCTGGCGAACAGCACCGGCAGTAGTGGACGCAACTTGCGTGCCTCGCCCGCCAGTACTTCACCGCTCATGTCCGGCAAGCCGACATCGGTCACCAGCAGAGCCAAAGGCTGGTTGGCATCGGCGATGATTTTCAGCGCCGCCGTGGCATTATCGGCTTCAAGGGTGCTATAGCCCAAATCGTCGAGCACTTCGACCATCAGCATACGTACGATGTCGTCGTCTTCGACTACCAGAAGGTGCATGGGGGGATTCCTATAATGAAAGGCATGTCTCTACTCTGTGCGCCAGGCAGCCACAGAAGTTCCCGAGAATAGCGATTGTGACATTTAGATGGAACGATTCGAACACGTCGCCTTCAAATACTGGCTAAATGCCCTGCCGGCGGCGCTTGTGCGCGTTAAACTCGCCGGCTACGTGGTGAGCGCTACGATAGGCGAGCACCGGCAGTAGCCGCCACAATCTATCTATGGACTTTTTTTTCGCGCGGGCGTTTTCAGATGATTCAAGCAGCCTCGATGGACCAGCAAAGCTTTCGCAAGCTGCTGAGCCGTAATGTTGGTCTTCCGCTTGGGGTCGGCCTGCTGGGCGCCGTGGCCTTCGTCGCGGTGATCAGCTACCTACTGTCGGCCATGCAATGGGTCGAGCACACCGATCGAGTGATCGGCAATGCCAACGAAACGGTCAAGCTCTCGATCGACATGGAAACCGGCATGCGCGGTTTTCTGATCACTGGCGATGAGCGTTTCCTGGACCCTTACGAGGTTGCCAAGCCGCGCATTCTCGGCAGCCTGCGCAGCCTGCGGGACATGGTAAAGGACAACCCTCAGCAGGTTGACCGGATCGACCGGTTGATCGCATTGCAAGATGCCTGGAACGCTTTCGGTGGCGAAATGATCAGCCAGCGTCGCAATGGCGGTGACTACCGCGCATCGGTAGGCAACGGCCGCGGCAAGCGCATCACGGATGAAATCCGCAAGCAGTTCGACGACCTGATCGGTACCGAGCAACAGCTGCGTATGACCCGCACCGAGAAAGTTGGCACTGTCACTGTCACGGCTATCTCCATCTTCGTGCTGCTGATTGTCGGGCTGAGCGCCTTGCTCGCATACCTGGGCCGTCGCGATCTGCTCGCCCTGTCGGACAGCTACACCAAGAACCTGCAGGCGCAGCAACGTTCGGCCGAACGTCTGGAACACCAGGCCTGGCTACGCAATGGCCAGACGCAACTGGCTGAGCAGGTACTAGGCCAACTGACGCTACCGATGCTGGGTGAGAATATCCTGCGATTCTTCGCGACCTACCTCGGCAGTGTGGTCGGTGCGGTATACGTGCGCGATGAACACGGCCGACTGGTCCGCGTAGCCAGCTATGGGCTGGCGGCCGAGGAACAGGCCCGCCAGCAGGTCCTAGGTGACCATGACGGTCTGTTGGCACAGGCTGTGCGCGAGGCGCGCCTGCTGCGCCTGGACGACTTGCCGCAGGATTACTATCGGCTCAGCACGGGCTTAGGCGATGGGTTGCCGCGTGGCGCCCTGCTGATGCCGGCCCGTCATGATGGGCAGATTAACGGTGTAGTCGAGCTTGGTTTCCTGCGCCCGCTGCAAGAGCGTGACGACGAGTTCATGGAGCGCGTCACTGAGAACCTCGGGATCTCGATCGAAAGCGCCCGCTATCGCCAGCGCCTGCAGGAAGTGCTTGCCGAGACCCAGCAGCTCAACGAGGAGCTGCAGGTGCAGCAGGAAGAACTCAAGACCGCCAACGAGGAGCTCGAAGAGCAGTCGCGGGTACTCAAGGAGTCGCAGGCCCACCTGGAAACTCAGCAGGCCGAGCTTGAGCAGACCAACGAGCAGTTGTCCGAACGCACCGAGGCTCTGGACCGCAAGAACGATGAACTGCGTCAGGCTCAGGACGAGCTGCAGGCCCGTGCCGACGACCTGCAGCGCTCGAGCAGGTACAAGTCCGAATTCCTCGCCAACATGTCTCATGAGTTGCGCACGCCGCTCAACAGCTCGCTGATTCTGGCCAAGCTGCTGGCCGAAAACGGTGAGGGCAACCTCAGCGCTGAACAGGTCAAGTTTGCCGACTCCATCTATTCGGCCGGCAACGACCTGCTGAACCTGATCAA
Source organism: Pseudomonas sp. KCJK9000 (assembly GCF_046230725.1). Lineage (NCBI taxonomy): Bacteria > Pseudomonadati > Pseudomonadota > Gammaproteobacteria > Pseudomonadales > Pseudomonadaceae > Pseudomonas > Pseudomonas sp. KCJK9000. The sequence goes on from NZ_JBJJLN010000051.1 coordinate 19,319, forward strand.
TGACATCCTCGATATCGCCAAGGTCGAGGCCGGCAAGCTGGAAGTTCGCCCGGAAACCACCCAGCTCGAACGCTTGGTCGAAGGGTTGCGCGGCATGTTCCTGCCGGTGGCTGAGCAGAAGGGCCTGAGCTTTGAGATAACGGTCGGGCCGCAGGTGCCTGCCACGCTGTTCACCGACCGCCAGCGCGTGGAGCAGATCCTCAAGAATCTGCTGTCCAACGCTCTCAAGTTCACCGAGCAGGGCCAGGTTAGCCTCGGCATCACCTATCAGGCCGACGCCGGCATCATTTTTGCGGTGCGCGACTCGGGCATTGGCATCGCCGGCGACCAGCAGGAAGCGATCTTCGGTGCGTTCCACCAGGTCGACGGCACCAGCAACAGACGTTATGGCGGCACTGGTTTGGGCCTTTCGATCTCGCGAGACCTGGCGCACTTGCTGGGTGGGACGATCAGCGTCCAGAGCAGTCCAGGCCAAGGCAGCGTGTTCAGCCTGACGCTACCGGCGCGCTATGAGGCACAGGACGAAGAGGTCGAAGCTCTGAGCTTGCGCCCTGCCGTCGATTGCCTACCGCCTGCGCCGAAAGTGGGCGCGCCAGCGTTGATCCACCGCCCGCTGGTCGACTTTACCGACGACCGCGACCGAGCGCCTTTCAGCAACCGTTGCATCTTGGTTATCGAGGATGAGCCGAATTTTGCGCGCATCCTCTTCGACCTGGCCCACGAGCTGGGTTACAGCTGCCTGGTAGCGCAGGCCGCTGACGAAGGCTTCGAATTGGCCGCACAGTTCGTCCCCGATGCGGTTCTGCTGGACATGCGCCTGCCGGACCACTCCGGGCTGACTGTGCTGCAGCGCCTCAAGGAGCAGCCCAGCACGCGGCACATTCCGGTTCATATCATTTCGGTAGAAGACCGTGTCGAAGCCGCCATGCACATGGGGGCAGTGGGTTACGCGGTCAAGCCAACCAGCCGAGAGGAGCTCAAGGAAGTCTTCGCCCGCTTGGAGGCCAAACTGACCCAGAAGCTCAAGCACATTCTGCTGGTCGAAGACGACGACCTGCAGCGCGAAAGCATTGCTCGTCTGATCGGTGACGACGACGTCGAAATCACCGCCGTGGGCATGGCCCAGGAGGCGCTGGCACTGCTGCGCGAGAACATCTACGACTGCATGATCATCGACCTCAAGCTGCCCGACATGCTTGGCAATGAGTTGCTCAAGCGCATGACGGCCGAGGACATCCGTTCGTTCCCGCCAGTGATCGTCTACACCGGGCGTAATCTCACCCGCGAAGAAGAGGCCGACCTACTCAAGTACTCGCGCTCGATCATCATCAAAGGCGCGCGGTCGCCGGAGCGCCTGCTCGATGAAGTGACCCTGTTCCTGCACAAAGTCGAGTCGCAGCTGTCCCATGAACGTCAGCGCATGCTCAAGACCGCGCGCAGCCGTGACAAGGTGTTCGAAGGCCGCAAGGTGTTGCTGGTGGACGACGATGTGCGCAACATCTTCGCCCTCACCAGCGCTCTTGAGCACAAGGGCGCTATCGTCGAGATCGGGCGCAACGGGCGTGAGGCCATCGAGCGTCTGGAGCAGCACGAGGACATTGACCTGGTGCTGATGGACGTGATGATGCCGGAGATGGACGGCTTTGAGGCCACCCGGCTGATCCGCCAGCAAGCGCGCTGGCGCAAGCTGCCGATCATCGCGGTCACGGCCAAGGCGATGAAAGACGACCAGCATCGTTGCCTGCAGGCCGGTGCCAACGATTATTTGGCCAAACCGATTGACCTGGACCGCTTGTTCTCGTTGATCCGCGTATGGCTGCCGCAACTGGAGCGAATTTGACTAGCGAGCGCAACACCGACATCGAGATCAGGCTGCTGATCGAGGCGATCTACCTCAAGTACAGCTACGATTTTCGCAACTACTCTGGCGCCTCCATCAAGCGTCGGATTCTTCATGCATTGCGCCAGTTCGACTGCCTCACGGTGTCGGCGCTGCAGGAGCGGGTACTGCACGACTCGGGTGTTTTCATGCAGTTGCTGCAATATCTCACCATCCCGGTCAGCGAAATGTTCCGCGACCCGAGTCACTTCCTGGCACTGCGCCAGGAGGTAGTACCGCTGCTGCGCACCTGGCCGTCGATCAAAGTGTGGATCGCCGGCTGCAGTACAGGCGAAGAGGTCTATTCGATGGCCATCCTGCTGCGCGAAGAGGGCCTGCTGGAGCGCACCATCATTTACGCAACCGACATCAACCCGCATTCACTGGACCGCGCCAAGCAAGGCATCTACTCGATGCAGAGCATGCGCGAGTACGAAGAAAACTACCGCCTGGCGGGAGGGCGCCGTGATTTTGCCGAGTACTACACGGCCGCTTACGGCAACGCCATCATGGACGGCAGCCTGCGCGAGAATGTGACCTTCGCGGACCATAGTCTGGCCACCGACAGTGTGTTTTCCGAAACCCAGTTGGTGTCGTGTCGCAACGTGCTGATCTACTTCAACAAGACCTTGCAGGACCGCGCCTTCGGGCTGTTTCACGAATCCTTGTGCCACCGCGGTTTTTTGGTATTGGGGAGCAAGGAGTCGGTAGACTTTTCGGCTTATAGTGAATGTTTCGAGCCGTTGGTCAAGCCAGAACGGATCTATCGCAAATCATGAAGGGCGTAGAAGCGGTGGTGATCGGTGCCTCGGCAGGTGGCGTTGCTGCCCTGTTTACGGTGCTCGGTGGCTTGCCCGCCGATTTCGACATACCGGTGTTGTGCGTGCTGCACCTGCCAGACGACCGTCACAGCCAGCTGGCCGAGGTGCTGCAGCGGCGCTTGCTGCGGCCGGTGCTCCAGGCGTGCGACAAGCAAGCGATTGCTCCGGGGCTGATCTATGTGGCCGGGCCGGGCTATCATTTGTCGGTAGAAGCCGACCTTACCCTGTCGCTGAGCCAGGAAGATCCAGTGCATTTTTCCCGTCCGGCGATCGACTTCCTTTTCACCTCGGCCGCTGACGTGTTTGGCCGTGGCTTGCTCGGTGTGTTGCTGACCGGGGCAAACGAGGACGGCGCTCAAGGGCTCGCGTACATCAAGAACAGCGGCGGCCGGACCATTGTCCAGGACCCTCGTGACGCACAGGTCGCGTTGATGCCGGAGGCCGCATTGGCCCTGCATACGCCCGACCTCATTCTTTCTCTGAGCGGTATCGCACAGTTGCTCGCTACCCTGGAAACCAGCGCATGCTAAGCCACACCACTGCCAAACTGCTGATCGTCGACGACCTGCCGGAGAATCTGCTGGCACTCGCCGCCCTCATCCATGGCGATGACCGCGAAGTGCATGAGGCGCAATCGGCGGAGGCAGCGTTGACGCTGTTGCTCGAGCACGAATTCGCCCTGGCCATTCTCGATGTGCAGATGCCTGGCATGAACGGCTTCGAACTGGCCGAACTGATGCGCGGCACGGAAAAGACCCGCAACATTCCTATCGTGTTCGTTTCTGCGGCGGGGCGTGAAATGAACTACGCCTTCAAAGGTTACGAAAGCGGCGCCGTGGACTTCCTGCACAAGCCCCTGGACACCCAGGCAGTTAAAAGCAAGGTGTCGGTGTTCGTCGATTTGTATCGCCAGCGCAAGGTTCTCGATCGTCAGTTGCAGGCGATCGAGCGCAGCCGCCAGGAGCAGGCACTGCTGCTGGATCAGTTGCAAGTGGCGCGGGGCGAGCTTGAGCATGCAGTGCGCATGCGTGACGACTTCATGTCCATCGTCGCCCATGAAGTGCGTACCCCGCTCAACGGCCTGATACTGGAAACCCAGCTGCGCAAGATGCACCTGGCGCGTGGCAATCACGCCGCCTTCAGCCCCGAGAAACTCAAGGCCATGGTCGAGCGTGACGAGCGCCAGATCAACAGCCTGATTCGCCTGATCGAGGACATGCTCGACGTTTCGCGAATTCGCACCGGCAAGCTGTCGCTGCGCCCGAAGGCGTTCGACCTCGGTCAATTGGTACGCGCCCTGGTGGAAAACTTCGAGGCGCAGGCGACGGCGCTGGGTACGCACATCGAATTGCAGGCCTGTGAGGCCCTGCTGGGTGAGTGGGATGAGTTTCGCATTGAGCAAGTGCTGGCCAATCTGTTGTCCAACGCGCTGCGTTATGGCAACCGTAAGCCCGTGCGGGTGAGGGTGTTCGAGCAAGCGGGTCTAGCTTGGGTGCAGGTCCAGGACCAAGGCATCGGCATCAGCGCGGTGAACCAGCAGCGGATCTTCCAGCAGTTCGAGCGTGTGGCCAGTCAACAGTCCAGCGCTGGGCTGGGGCTGGGGTTGTACATTTCCGAACAAATCGTCCATGCCCATGGGGGGCGCATTCAGGTGCAAAGTGAGGAGGGCAAAGGTGCCACCTTCACTCTGCAACTACCCCTGGCAGGTGAAATAGAGCAAAACGACCAGCTGCGGGCAACCTCTGCTTGAGCTTGGGGTCTGATGGCCAACTGTATGAATTCGAAGGCGTTACCATGAGTGAAGATGCACAAGATGTAGTCCTGATAGTCGAGGACGAACCGGCGATCCGCATGATGCTGAGCGATTACTTGGCAGGTGAGGGTTATCACGTGCTGGAGGCCGAAGATGGTGAACAGGCGTTCGCCATCCTGGCGAGCAAACCGCACCTTGATTTGATGGTGACCGACTTCCGCTTACCAGGGGGAATCTCCGGGGTTGAGATCGCCGAGCCTGCGTTGAAGCTGCGCCCGGACCTCAAGGTGATATTCATCAGTGGCTACCCGGCCGAAATCCTGGAGTCCGGCAGCCCTATCGCGCGCAAGGCGCCAATTCTGGCCAAGCCGTTCAACCTCGATACCCTGCGAGCCCAGATCCAGGCCGAGTTGCGTTAAGCGCCTGGCCGGCTCACGAGGGCAACTGCGATAACGCCTGAACAGCTTAGCGCAGGGTCCTTTCGATGCCGCCCAGCAACAGGCTTTCCATCAACCCGAGGCCCTGTTGTTCCGGCAGTCTTTTGAGCATTGCAGGCAACTGGTTGAGCAGGTTTGCAACGACATGCGCCGTTGCCATGCGCGCGTCGCCCTGCAGGCTGGCCTGGGGCGCGATCATGCTCAGCAACCTTGCCTCGTAGCGCTCGCGCAGTAAAGCCAGCTGCATCTGCTGCTGCTCGCTCAAGCAGCATATGTCGCGCTCGGCCAGGCGAAACTGCAATGGCCGTTCGGCGTGCAACTGCCAATGAGCGGCGATCAGGCAACTCAATGCAGACTCACCACGGGCCATGGCCCTTCGACCTTGCTCCAGGGTCGCCTGCAGTTCTTCGTACAGTTCCTCGATCAGGTCGTACAGCAGGTCCTGCTTGCTGGGGAAGTGGTGATACAGCGAGCCTGCGGTCAGGCCGATATGCGCTGCCAGCTCGCGCATGCTGACCTGGCCAAAGCCTCTTTCAGCGAACAGCGCCATGGCCCGGTCGCGACGTTCTTCGAAATCGACACAGCGCGTGGCAGTGACCGGGGGCATGGTGCGTGCTCCTCAGTAAGTGAAGAAACCACGGCCGCTCTTGCGCCCCAGCCATCCGGCCGCGACCATTTCCTTGAGCAGTGGAGCGGGGCGATATTTGCTGTCGTTGAAGCCTTCGTGAAAAGCCTCCATGATCGCCAGCAGCGTATCCAGGCCGATCAGGTCGGCCAGGGCCAGTGGCCCGATCGGCTGATTGCAGCCCAGGCGCATGCCGGTGTCGATGTCCTCGGCGATGGCCAGGCCTTCCTGGCGGACGAAGATCGCTTCGTTGATCATTGGCACCAGAATGCGATTGACTACAAAACCTGGGCGGTTGCCAGCGGTTATCGGGGTCTTGCCGAGCTTCTCGGTGACCAATAGGGCTTGGGCGTAGGTGCTGTCTGTGGTCTGCAGACCCCGAATGATCTCGACCAGGGCCATCATCGGCACCGGGTTGAAAAAGTGCACGCCTATGAAGCGTTGGGGGTGTTCGATGCTGGCGGCCAACTGGGTGACCGACAGCGACGAGGTGTTGGTGGCGATCAGGCAGTCGGACGCCACATTGGCGGCCACCTGCTCAAGGATGCGCTGCTTGAGCTGAAGGTTTTCGGTCGCAGCCTCGATCACCAGTTGCGCGGCACCCAGTTGTGAGTAGTCGGTGCTGGTGCGGATGCGCGCCTTTGCCGCCTCGGCATGCTCGGCGCTGAGCGTGGCCTTGCTCACCTGACGCCCCAGGTTTTTGCTCAAGGTACTCATGCCGCGCTCCAGCGCGGCGTCGGAAACATCCACCAGCAGCACTTCGTAGCCAGCCACCGCACACACTTGTGCAATACCGTTGCCCATGGTGCCGGCGCCGATTACGGCAATGTGTTCAATCGTCATGCTCACCCCCTCAGACGCGCTCGAAGACCACGGCGATGCCTTGGCCACCGCCGATGCACATGGTGGCCAGTGCATAGCGACCTTGAATGCGTTGTAGCTCATGGATGGCCTTGGTCGCGATGATCGCGCCAGTGGCACCGACTGGGTGGCCAAGGGAAATACCTGAGCCGTTTGGGTTGACCTTCTCCGGATCGAAGCCAAGCTCGCGGGCGACGGCGCAGGCTTGGGCGGCGAACGCTTCGTTGGACTCGATCACGTCCAGGTCACCGACGCTCAAACCGGCTTTCTCCAGCACCTTGCGCGTCGCTGGGATCGGGCCCAGGCCCATCAGCTCTGGCTCGACGCCGGCGTGGGCATAGGCCACCAGCCGCGCCAGGGGTTTAAGGCCCAGGCGGCGCACGGCGTCGCCAGTGGCAAGCACCAGGCCAGCGGCGCCATCGTTGATGCCGCTGGCGTTGCCGGCCGTGACAGTGCCGTCTTTCTTGAACACGGTCTTCATACCGGCCAGCTGCTCAGCGGTGACCTCGGCTCGTACGTGCTCATCGACAGCAAATTGTACAGTGCCTTTACGGGTTTTCAGCTCCAGCGGCACGATCTGGCTGTCGAAGCGGCCTTCTGCCTGGGCGCGGGCGGCGCGGCGCTGGCTGGTCAAGGCCAGCTCGTCCTGCATCTGGCGAGTGATGCCTTGCTGGGCTGCGACGTTTTCTGCGGTGATGCCCATGTGGAAATGCTCGAATGGATCCTGCAGCACGCCCACGGTGTAGTCGATGCCTTGCAGGTCGCCCATGCGTGCCCCCCAGCGCGCTTGCGGCAGCAGGTATGGGCCACGGCTCATGGACTCGGCACCGGCGGCCAGCGCTACGTCGGCATCCCCAAGCAGCAGGCACTGCGCGGCCGAAACGATGGCTTGCAACCCGGAGCCACAGAGGCGGTTGACATTGAATGCCGGCGTTTCCTTGGGTATACCGGCGTTCATCGCCGCCACCCGCGACAGATAGGCGTCGCGAGGTTCCGTGGGAATGACATTGGCCATTACCACATGGCCGATCTGCTCGGCGGCCACGCCCGAACGCTCAATGGCGGCGCGGGTTACGGCGGTGGCCAGCTCGGCCAACGGCAGGTCCTTGAGGCTACCACCCAAACCGCCGCTTGCGGGTCGCACCGCACTGACGACGGAGATTTCTGCGCTCCTCCTAGAAACCCCGATTGCGAAGGCCAGGCGGGGGGGGGCCCCGGCCGCCGGGGAGTGGGCGCGAGCCCCCGCCGGGGGGCGCGGGTAGGACAAGGCA
>NZ_JBJJLN010000052.1:0-25798 GCF_046230725.1 Pseudomonas sp. KCJK9000
CTTCTTCTATAAAAATCTTCTTATCACCGACCCTGATGTAAAAGCGTTTCTAATGCATTCCACCCCTTCTGACGCTTTCTCAGAGGATTTCGCTATAGCCCCATTCACTCATCGCGTAACGATCTTTGACGGCAAAATATCATGGGAAATGCACTCCCCCTTCTATCTGCCAGAGCATGGTCAGCAGAAACCATCACAGCAGGTCAAACACCCGCGCCCCCCTAAACAAGGCGAAAAAGGTGTAGTGGTTTTAAAAGGGGTCATCGACAACCCTGTGACCGAAATTGAAGGCCCTCTGGCGGAAACCTTCTTGCGGCTGCCGACCGGCTCAGTATTCCAGGAAGACGGTCAGCAGTTTCAGATTATCTCCCGCCATATACTGGTCTATCCACCAGAGTACGCATCGCTTGCAGTGATTGTTCGACCCTTGAGCTGAACCCAGGGGCTTACCGGTATAGCGAACGGGGTAACCCAGGCCCCCATTGTCTGCCAACGTACAACTTGTATAGGCAAGCTACGAAGCGATGGTTTAGAGTGCGATTCTGCGCCGTACACAGGACCGTGTGATGACAGACAAAAGTCAACAATTCGCCAGCGACAACTATTCCGGTATCTGCCCCGAAGCCTGGGCCGCGATGGAAAAGGCTAACCTCGGCCACGACCGCGCCTACGGCGACGACCAGTGGACCGAGCGCGCCTCGGAATACTTCCGCAAGCTGTTTGAAACCGACTGCGAAGTGTTTTTCGCCTTCAACGGCACTGCCGCCAACTCCCTGGCCCTGGCCTCGCTGTGCCAGAGCTACCACAGCGTGATCTGCTCCGAGACCGCCCACGTCGAAACCGACGAATGCGGCGCGCCGGAGTTCTTCTCCAACGGCTCCAAACTGCTGACCGCAGGCAGCGTCAATGGCAAGCTGACGCCCGAATCGATTCGCGAAGTGGCGCTCAAGCGTCAAGACATCCATTACCCCAAACCGCGGGTGGTCACCATCACCCAGGCCACCGAAGTAGGGACCGTCTACCGTCCTGACGAGCTCAAGGCCATCAGTGCCACCTGCAAGGAGCTGGGCCTGAACCTGCACATGGACGGCGCACGCTTCACCAACGCCTGCGCGTTCCTCGGCTGCAGCCCAGCCGAGCTGACCTGGAAGGCGGGCGTGGATGTGCTGTGCTTTGGCGGTACCAAGAACGGCATGGCGGTGGGCGAGGCGATCCTGTTCTTCAACCGCCAGCTGGCCGAAGACTTCGACTACCGCTGCAAACAGGCCGGGCAGTTGGCTTCGAAGATGCGCTTTTTGTCGGCGCCGTGGGTGGGCTTGCTGGAAGATGGCGCCTGGCTGCGTCATGGCGGCCACGCCAACCAATGCGCGCAGTTGCTGGCATCGCTGGTCGCTGACCTGCCGGGGGTAGAATTGATGTTCCCGGTAGAGGCCAACGGGGTGTTCCTGCAAATGCCGGAGCCTGCGATTGAAGCACTGCGGGCCAAGGGCTGGCGGTTCTATACCTTCATTGGCAGTGGTGGCGCGCGGTTCATGTGCTCGTGGGATACCGAGCAAGAGCGGGTGCGTGAGCTGGCGGCGGATATCCGTAGCATCATCGGCGCCTGACAGATGGCTGAGGGGGTTCGCCCTCTTTTCGCGACACGAGGCGGCTCCGGCAGGGGGCGCGCGATCTAGGGGCTTGGCTTGGGAATTTCTGTGGTGCGCAAATCGAGCGCCGCCCGCGCGGCGCATCGCGAGCTGCGCTCGCTCCTACGTTTGTTTCGGGCCAGTAACGCCTGTGGCAGACGCGCGCGACCGCCTGGTTCATACGATGCGATACCGCGCCATGCACAAACGGGTCCGCGCGCAAATCCCACAGGATCAATTGGCCCGAAACAAACGTAGGAGCGAGCGCAGCTCGCGATGCGCCGCGCGGGCGGCGCTCGATTTCTACACCACAAAAAATCCCAAGCCAAGCCCCCGGAGCGTCTTCGTGTCGCAAAAACCCCACACACCCGCTCCAGCAACCTAAAGCTTGAACCCACCCATCTGCCGCGCGAGGTCATCGGCCAGTGTGCGCAACGCTTGGCACTGCTCACGGCAACCCTGTACCTCGGCAGCGGTGTCCCGCGCCAGGTCGGAAATGCCCTGAACCGTCCGGTTGATCTCTTCGGTCACCGCCGACTGTTCTTCGGTTGCCGTCGCCACCTGATGATTCATGTCGCTGATTTGTTCAACCTGATCGGTAATCGCGCCCAGCGATGCCCCAGTACGCTGGCTCGACGCCACACCACTGCCGGTCGCGCGCTGCCCGGCCTGCATCGAACTCACGGCAGAGCCTGCGCCTTGCTTCAGGCGCTGAATCATCTGCTGCACCTCATCGGTGGACAGTTGCGTGCGCCGGGCCAGGGTACGCACTTCATCGGCCACCACAGCAAACCCACGGCCCATGTCCCCTGCCCTGGCCGCCTCGATGGCGGCATTCAAGGCCAGCAGATTGGTCTGTTCGGAAATACTACGAATCACCGCTAATACTTCGTCGATCGAGGCAACTTCATCGGCCAACTGGCTCACCGCTTCGGCAGCCATGCCGATATCACCTGACATACCCTCGATACCCTCGATGGAGCGCCGCACCACTTCGCGCGCCTGCAACGCTTCATCCCGCGCCGATTGCGACGCCTGGGCCGCATCACCGGCATTACGGGCAATGTCCTGCACGGTCAGGCCCATCTCGTGCACCGCGGTGGCGACCATTTCGGTCATTTCCTGCTGGCGCCCGGAGCGCTCAGCAGTGTTATCCACTACCTGGGCCACCTGGGCGACAGCTTGATGCAGGCGTTCGCTGGTATGCAGCACCTCGCCGATCAGGCCGCGCTGGCTGTCGAGGAAACGGTTGAACCCCCGCGCCAGGTCACCCAGTTCATCCTGGCGGGCATCGTCCAAACGATGACTGAGGTCGCCGCTGCCGCTGCCAATCTGCACCAGCGCATCGGTGACCCGCCGAATAGGCCTGACCAGGCCGCGCGCCAGCAGTACCACCAGCAGTAGCGACGCCAGTGCAACCGCGCCACCGATCAGGCTGGTCAGCCACACCGCCTGGCGCATTGGCGCGTAGATTTCCGTTTCCGGCACCTCGGCCACCAGTGTCCAGTTCAAGTCCCGCAGCGGTAGGCCAAGGGCCACATAGGTCTGGCCATCACGGCTGAAGCGGCTGCTCTGCAGCTTGCCCGCCGAAGCCATCAAGGTCTGCGCTGCCTCACTGCCAACCTGCTCTGCAAGCTGGCGTTTACCGCTCAAAGCGTTATCCGGATGCACCTGAATCAGGCCGTCGTTGCGCACCAGAAACACCTTGCCGTGCTGGCCAAAGCTGAAGTCGTGAATCAGCCGGGACAACTCGCTCATGCGCAGCCCCATACCCGCAACCCCCACCAACTGCCCGTCCTTTTCCACGCGATAGTCGATGAACAGCGCAAGCTCGCCGGTAGCACCGTCGATATCGATATTGACCAGGCGCTCGGCACCGCTATCGATGTACCCATAAAACCAGGAATCTTTGGGGTTGCTGCGGCTCAGGGTGCGGTCCAGCCCCTTTTCGCTGTAGTAGTGCCCCGTGGCGGTGGCAGCGAACATGGTGGTGAAGGCCTGGTTGCGCTGCCGTGACGCTTGCAGGTATTCGATGAAGCCGGGAGCCTGGGCAGGGTTTTCACCGCCGGCGAGCCAGTCTCGCAGCAAGGTGTTGCCAGCGATATCGGCGGCTGCCACCAAGGGCTTGCCGAGCATGTGCTCGATGTCGTTGCGGATTGCCTCGATGCTGGCCGGCAACGCCGTGTCCACCAGATACCGTTCGGTCAGGCGGTTGAGCGCCAGCGTGAAGATGATCACCACCACCAGAATACTGGCCAGCAGGGCAGCGCCCATGCTCGCAATCAATTGCCACTGGATACTGCTACGCCAGATACGCATACCCCGCCCCCGCACATTATTGTTTTGCGCGAAGTGTATACGATCTCGTATGCAATTAATCCACTGATCCGGGACAATGGGGCCGCCATGCGGCCCCCAAGCGGGTCAGGACTCAGCGATAGTCTTGACGATGGCGTCTACCGTGGCATCGATCTGCGCCTGGGTACGCGCCAATGTCTGTTGGTGCTCTTGCTGCTGGGCAATTTGCTTGGAACACAGATTCAACGCAGCAAGCACCAGCAACTTGTCGCCGATCAAGGTGGGGTAGGAACGCTTGGTTTCGGCCAGAGCGGTATTGAGCATTCGCACGGCCTGGGCCAAGGTTTCTTCCTGGCCTTCGGGCGCCTTGATCGAATAGTCGTTGCCAAGAATAGACACGACATTGATCGGCTGCGCTTGCAGTCTCATGCGCCAACGACACCTGCGCTGGCGCGCTCGACCAGCGCCTGGATACGGGCGGCGGTGGCGCCTTGCTTCTCTTCCTGCTCCATCAGCGACAGCTGCAGGGTTTCGTTCTCTTCTTTGGCCTGGGCCAGTTCCTGGCCGAGGGTGGTGTTCTGCTCGGTGAGTTGAGCGTTTTTCTGCATCAGGTCGCTGACCAGTTGCTCGAGTTGATTCAGGGAGGTTTCCAGCATGGGTATATCTCGGGTTGTTGCAAAGGGCGCACACGATAAAGAAAAGCGTGAGCCCCCGCCATTAAATATCGGATTCTCAAGGTTTCTTCACCGCAGATTGACAGGGTATCGCGCCCCTTGTTCCGACCTGGATCAACCGCCGGTCAGTTAAGCCGAGGCTGATTCAACCCAACCACGGCCCGGCCGATCAGTAATCGATGCGCACATCCCCTTTAGGCACGCTGCAGCACGACAGGATGTAGCCTTCGGCTTCGTCGTCCTCGGTGATACCACCGTTGTGCTCCATCTCCACTTCGCCACCCAGCTTGAGCACCTTGCAAGTGCCGCAGATACCCATGCCGCAGGCTTTGGGGATCATCAACCCAACCTTGGCCGCCGCTGCATGCACGGTCTCGCCAGGGGCTACGCGGATGCTCTTCTCGCTGCCGATGAACTCCACCAGGTTGAGCTGCGATACATCCAGTTCCGGCGCATCGGCAGCCTGCTCGGCGTGCTCCACCGCATCGGCCTTGGCCTCTGGCGGTGTAGCCCCGAACGATTCTTCGTGGTAGTTGCTCATGTCGAAACCGACCGCTTCGAGCATGCGCTTGACCGCATTCATATAGGGTGTCGGGCCGCAGCAGAACACCACGCGCTCCATGTAGTCCGGCGCGATCAGTTCCATCAGGCGTTGGTTGAGGTAGCCGCGATAGCCGGCCCACGGCTCACCCAGGCCGTGCTTCTCGCACACGATGTGCAGGCTGAAGTTGGGAATGCGCGAGGCCATCTGCTCCAGCTCGCGATGGAAGATGATGTCTTTCGGCGAACGGGCGCTGTGCACGAACACCATGTCGACATTGGCGTTGGTGTCATAGAACCAGCGCGCCATCGACATCACCGGGGTAATGCCGACACCGCCGGACAGGTACAGCACCTTGGCGCCTGGGAAGTCGATGGCGTTGAACAGGCCCACCGGGCCGTGCACCGGCAGCTCGGCGCCCTCGTGCATGGTGTCGTGGAGGAAGTTGGACACCAGCCCGCCCGGCACGCGCTTGACCGTGATCGAGAAACTGTAAGGCACCGACGGCGAGCTTGAGATGGTGTACGAGCGCATCACCGGCTTGCCTTCGATTTCCAGCTCCAGGGTGACGAACTGCCCTGGCTTGAAGAAGAACATGATGGGCTGGTCGGCCATGAAGCAGAAGGTGCGCACGTCCCAGGTCTCCTGAATGACCTTGACGCAGCGCACGATGTGGCGGCCGTTGGCCCAGGTCTGAGTGGTGACCGGATTGAGGAAGGTATCAGACATGTTCATCTCCAGCGGCCGACGATTGGCCTTTTTATGGCTGGGATGATGCGCAAGCTTGCGACGACGTACATTCCTGCCAGCGACATCGGCGTGCTTATCGCGACCAGCCCCGCACTACAAGGGCTGGCGCGTCGTAATTCAAATCGGCCATGTCGCCCATGGATACGGTTCGCGGCGCCTTCGGACGCACACTCCACGGCAAAACAATCCGCTGTTTTTCAACAGACAGCCTTGCGGCACCACCACAACGATTAGCCACCTTTTGCCGGCCGCACACGGCCCCGAGGAATACACGATGGACGTCACCGCAACCCTGAGCCTGGGCGATCCACTGGAACCTGCACGCAAGGCCACTGCCGAGATGCTGCAGACCCGCGAGCGTACCTACTCGCTGCCCCAGCCGTTCTACAACGACGAGCGTCTGTTCCAGATCGACATGCAGGAGATCTTCCAGAAAGAATGGTTGATCGCTGGCATGACCTGCGAGATCCCGGCCAAGGGCAACTACATCACCCTGCAGATCGGCAACAACCCGATCCTGGTGGTGCGCGGTGCCGAAGGCAAGGTGCATGCCTTCCATAACGTGTGCCGCCACCGCGGCTCGCGCCTGTGCGTCAGCGACAAAGGCAAGGTGGCCAAGCTGGTTTGCCACTACCACCAATGGACCTACGAACTGGACGGCCGGCTGCTGTTCGCCGGCACCGAGATGGGCGCCGACTTCGACATGAAGCAGTACGGCCTCAAGCCTGTGAACGTAAAGGTCGCTGGGGGTTACATCTTCATCAGCCTGGCGCAAAACCCGCCAGCGATCGACGAGTTCCTGGCCACCCTGGACCATTACATGGAACCGTACGACATGGAGAACACCAAGGTGGCGGTGCAAACCACCTTGATGGAAAAGGCCAACTGGAAGCTGGTGCTGGAAAACAACCGCGAGTGTTACCACTGCTCAGGCTCGCACCCAGAGCTGCTGCAAACCCTGCTGGAGTGGGACGACACCAACGACCCGCGTGCCGACCAGGCCTTCAAGGATCACGTGGCCGCCTCTGCCGCCGCCTGGGAAGCCGAGAAGATCCCTTACCTGCACAAAAGCCATGGTCTGCGTAACCGCATCGTGCGCATGCCGCTGCTCAAGGGCACCGTGTCGATGACCATGGACGGCAAGCAGGCTTGCCAGAAGCTGATGGGCCGGATCAAGAACCCGGACCTGGGCTCGATGCGTATCCTGCACCTGCCGCACTCCTGGAACCACTGCATGGGCGACCACATGATCGTGTTCACCGTGTGGCCGATCAGCGCGCAAGAAACCATGGTCACCACCAAATGGCTGGTGCACAAGGATGCCGTTGAAGGTGTGGACTACGACCCAGAGCGCATGCGCAAGGTGTGGGACGCTACCAACGACCAGGACCGCCGGCTGGCCGAAGAGAACCAGCGTGGCATCAACTCCACCGCCTACCAGCCTGGGCCGTATTCGAAAACTTACGAGTTCGGCGTGGTGAACTTCATTGACTGGTACAGCGATCGCATGCTGGCCAATCTTGGCGCTGAACCTGCTCCGTACCTGACAGAGGTGAAGGCTCAGTAAACTGGGCTGCATCGCACATCACGGAGGGTTCGTGATGTGCGACACAGCGCAGGGCGTTGAGACAGCGGACCTGAGAATGGCTTGGCCTGAGTGACTCTTTTCATTGAGGCCTATTGTCGGACCATCTGCATCTGCATCTGCATCTGTCTCCGCCTCATGTCTGACATATATGAGGTATCTGATTCCAAAAGCTCCCGTGAGACATAGGCTCCAAGAGCATACGGTTCAGACAGATTTGAAGAACCAGTGTTTAGGGAAGGACCACTCATTACACTTGCGCGAAAACCTGCAAGTTCAGGCTGGTTGCGGACGGAAACGCTTTGCCGCCGACTTGGTGGTGGCGTTTTCTGCGGCGCCGATGGCTCCAGCCCACTCTCCACATCACTAGACTTCGTGTGCTTCGCTTTCATACCTATCAGGCTACGCAAGTTGCCAGTCACGTTCTTGTAAATCCGGTTTCGCCCGTCATAGAGTGCTTTTGCAAACTGAAAGACATGGCCTGTGCCTGCGAGACCAGCGCCGACGTTGGATACGTACGTCCCCGAACCCCAACCCGCCGCTTGGGCCGTTGCGCCTGCTATGGACAATGATCCTCCCCCAAAGGTGAGCCGGAAGATGAGCCTCTCCAGCCCAGTAGAAGGGACTTTGCCCACCAAGGCTTTAACCACCGAGACGCCGCCGAAGGTCGCCGTCATGATCCGCTGAGTGAATGCCGAAATAGTTATCGGTGAATGGCCTGAAGGGTCCCGTGCGTTGACTGGATCACGATAGACATAAGCATTGATGCCACCCAGTCCAAATGGGCTGAGATCATCCGGGGAATGAAACCGCATCAAGTGGGGATTGTAAGTCCGGTAGCCCTGGCCCAAGTGATAGCAACCGGTTACCGCGTCCTGGTTTTCTCCGGTGAACCCTGTGATCAGGCAATCGCTGCTGGCATGCGCTCCATACACCGTGTAACGCCGAGTGACGCCGCTCTCGCCAGCTAGGACCGTGCATTGCCTATCTACCGCCAGACACCGGGTTTTCGTGGCCATGCCGGCTCTCGCTGGAAAGATGACAGCCCCAATACTAAGCCCTGCACCGCCCCACCAGAACTGGCAAAAATATCAGGTCCCTCAGCCAAACCCGTGATCAAACAGCCTTACTGAATCACAAAGATGTTTCCCTGATGGAGATTGTCGTCACGGGTTCAGCCCTGGATGATTGCCGCGCCCCCCAATTACGCCAAGCGTCCGTCGCAGCGTTGTACGCCGCGCTGATACGCGTGCCCAAGGCCCTGGCCCCGCGCCACAAATAGGACGCCCCCTCAACCGCCATCCTGGCGCCTGTGACTTCAAAAACAGTCTCCCACGCCACCCTACCCGCTGATACGCCTGGCCGCCCCAACCCACGCCAAACCGCCTGTGCAGCTTCGCTATTGGAGAACAGGCCACCCGCAATATTGCCGAGCGCATTGCTCATACCCAAGCGTTGGCTGGTAGTGGTCAACACATTACTCACCGACCCGCGTTGGAGAGGGGCTGCTACCGCGCTCCCAAAGCCCAGCGCGCCTGTCCAGGCGAAAGCAATGTTACCTACACGTTGGTTGAACCTCGGCTCAACCAAAAGAGTGCCCGAATGCTGGCTTTCCAGCCGATTGACCACATTTCTTGCCGTGCGCAACACGGCCCCCATGAGCGTTACCGTACTTGAAAGCACACTGACGCCTCTTATCGAGTAGCTCAGCCAGCTCGCGCCACTGGGGTCTACCCGGTTGACTGGGTCACCAGCGCAGTAGGCATAGGCATTCAGCCCGCCTGTGGAAAAGGGACTGAGAGAGTCGGGGGAGTGAAAGCGCATCAGCACCGGGTTATAGGTTCGTCGGCCATTACCCAGGTGGTAGCCGCCAACGTGAGAATCGAAAAATTGGCCAGTGAAAGCCAGGCATCCACCATCGATCGCCCGGTGCGCACCATACGGCGAATAGGCCCTCGCTACTCCCCGGCCTTGGATAGATGTGGCCTTTGGCGTGCCGTGCATGATCGATGCTCAAGCGATAATCTTTGGTAAACCTACCCCAACTCGAGCATCTTCAAAAACTGGCAGAATTGCTAGGTATGCAGGACTTATACACAGCGCTTGCAGGACTTATTTCATGGTTTCCGCTGCCGGAAATGTCATGCTCCCACACACCTGATCAAAATTTGATCTAATCCACGCAACCCTGATGCGGCGCGGGCTACAGCCTGCTTCGTACATCTTGTCCACAGAGACACCAACAGACTTTGTGTACAACGATCACGCTAGCCTTCACCTAGCTGTGGATAAGCGCTTCGTGAAACGTAGTTTCATCGATAACCAGCATTTCACTGCCCTTTGATCGTTTTTTGATCAATCCTGCACAGGCCTTGATCTCAAAGGCTCGCAGTGGCTACTGAACAGATTATCCACAGACCGGCTCACAGCGATTGTGGGTAAAAAACTTCGGCTACCTCGACGTTAGCGGATAAAGGCTATGGCCTGTGAATAAAGCGCTTTGGTGCGTGATTGCTACTCAGATCGAGTCCACCCGTAAAGCACTCGATCCAAGCAGCCTCAGGCAAATGAAACCAAGCGCACACAGGCCGCTCATTAATCCCTAACCACACATTCAGCGAAGAACGCCTTCTTCTACCAGCAGCTTGAGGATCGCCTCGGCACCTTCCTGCGGGGAGACATCCTTCAGCACCTTACCGCCACCACCGCTTGCTTTGGCCGTTGCGGCTTTCATCCGGTCGGCCCCGCTCTTGGCTTTGATCACCTTCAAGCGCTTGGGCCGAGGGCGGGCCGGTTGCAACTGGGCATCGGCCAACAGTTCGTCCTCAATAATCGCAACGTCACGCGCAGCCAATACCCCCCGCCGCGCAGGGCCAAAAGCGCTTTGCCGTGGTTTAGGTGCTGCGTTATCCACAGTCGCCAGCAGCGGCAGGCGTACCTTGAGCCGCCGGCGCTGGCCGCGTGGCAGCGCTTGCAGCACTTGGGCAGTCCCATTGTCGATCGACTCCACCTCAGCCAACCCTACAATCAGTGGCCAGCCAAGCTTTTCCGCCAATAGAAACGGCAGCATGCCCGAACCTTCCCCGGTTTCAGCCTGGCTACCGGTCAGCACCAACTGGGCGCCAGCATCGCGCAGGTAATCGCCCAGCACGCCCAGCACATCGGCACCGGCTGGCTGTTCCAGCACGTCCAGATGCTCCAGGCCCATGCCCAGGTAGGCGCGCAGGGCCTCTTGCTTAGGGTCGCCGGCATGCACCACCTGCAAGTTATCCCCAGCCAACTGCAAGCCCAGTTCCACCGCGCGGGAATCCTGTTCGGCGCGTCGGGCGCGACCGGAGCTTGGGTGTGCGCCGATGGATACCAGGCTGATCACTTTCGTACTCATGCTTGTGCCCTTATGCCGCGTCGCGCTGGCCGCCGCTGCGGTAGTTGTCCACAGCTTCGATCAATGCCTGGAGAATCGCCGAACTGTCGCCAATCACCGACAGGTCAGCCCGTTTGATCATGTCGCAGCCAGGGTCCATGTTGATCGCCACCACTTTGTCACAGGCGCCAATGCCCTGCAGGTGCTGGATCGCGCCAGAGATACCCACAGCCACATAGACTCGCGCTGTAACCCAGGTACCGGTGGCACCGACTTGTCGGTTACGCGGCATGAAGCCGTCGTCCACCGCCACCCGCGAGGCGCCTTCGGTCGCGCCCAAGGCGGCGGTGGCCTTGTGGTAAAGGTCCCAGTCCTTGACGCCGTTGCCACCGGAAACAATGAACTCGGCTTCGGCCATGGCGATGGTCGCAGGGTCCACTGCCACAGCGCCCAAGTCCTCGATACGCGGCAGGCTACGCACCACGCTTGTGGACAACTCCACCGGCAGCGCTTCGTGACGGGTTTCACTGACTGGCTCGGCACACTCCGCCGCGCCCAGGATCAGGCGTGGTACGGCGCGCTGCAGATCTTGCTGGCCGGCACCGGCACGGCCGATGCACTGGCCGTCCTTGACCTGCCAGACCCGCGTGGCCGGGCGCTCGCCCAGGGCCGCGCCAAGGCGCCGGCCCAGTTCGCCGCCACCTGTACGGCTGTCGGGCAATAGCCAATGCTGCGGGGCGAACTGGTTGTCCACAGCGCGCAGCCCCTGCACCAGCTGCTCCGGTGCATAACCTTCAAACTGCTCGCCTTCAAGGACCAGCAAGCGATCGACACCGGCTGTGGAAAAGTTGCTTTCCTTGTGTTCCCCAAACACCACCGCCAGCACTGCGCCGTCGCTGCCGGCCAGGCCATGGGCCAGGCCGAGCATGTCGCGGTCGTGGCTACTCAGGCGGCCGCCGATCATGTCCGGTACCACGGCAATGTAGAACGCAGGCGCTGGCACCTGGTGCAGCGGCAGTTGCACTTCGGCAGCCGCCGTACGCCGCCCACCAACACCGGTACCCTGCTGGGCGCCGCTGCGGTCGATACGTTTCAGGCCAGCCGGGCCGATGAACCCGGTGGCAATGGCATGGGGGTTCTTGCGGATCAGGCCGTTGGGGCCCATCCAGCGGGTCTGTTGCGTCTGCATCGCCGCGTGCAGCGGATGCAGACGGTTACGGGCAATCCACTCGGCGCGTGGATCGCGGCGGATGATGTCGCTCATCAATGCACCTCCGCAGGTTCGCGTTTAACCGTTGGCGGCTTTGGGGCCGCAGGCGTTTGCTCTTCGAGCAGCACATCGGCCACCAGCTCGGCGAGGTCCTTGATCTGTGGGCGCGGCTCCACCACACCTTCGAGCATCGCAGTGCACTGCGGGCAACCCACGGCCACCAGCTCGGCCTTGGTTTCGCGGATGTCGTCCATGCGCATGTCCGGAATCCGCTGCTTGCCAGGGATGTCGGTGATCGGCGCGCCGCCGCCGCCGCCACAGCAACGGGAACGGAAACCTGAGCGTTGCATTTCGCGTACCTCGATACCCAGCGCCTTGAGCACTTCGCGCGGCGCTTCGTACTCACCGTTGTAACGGCCCAGGTAGCACGGGTCGTGGTAGGTGACACTGCCGCCCTTGTGCTTGCCGAGGTTCAACTTGCCGGCCGCAATCAGTTCAGCGATGTAGGTGCTGTGGTGCTGCACCTGGTACTCACCCCCCAATGCGCCGTACTCGTTCTTCAGTACGTGGAAGCTGTGCGGGTCGCAGGTGACGATGCGCTGGAACTTGTACTTGGCCATGGTCTGGATATTGCGCTTGGCCAGTTGCTGGAAGGTCGCTTCATCGCCCAGGCGGCGCGCCACGTCACCACTGTCGCGTTCTTCCAGGCCAAGCACGGCAAAGTCGACGCCGGAGGCCTTGAGCACCTTGACGAACGAACGCAGGGTGCGCTGGTTGCGCATGTCGAAGGCACCGTCACCGACCCAGAACAGCACTTCGGTAGCCTTCACCTGCGACAGCAGCTGCAGGTTGAGGTCGGCCGCCCAGTTCATCCGCCCACCGGGGGCGAAGCCGCCGGGGTTGTCGGTGGCGATGAGGTTGTCCAGCACTTCGGCGCCCTTGTTCGGGGTCGCACCCTTTTCCAGGGTGAGGTGGCGGCGCATGTCGACGATGGCATCGACGTGCTCGATCATCATCGGGCATTCCTCGACGCAAGCGCGGCAGGTAGTGCACGACCACAGCGTCTCGGCGTCGACCAGGCCATTGACGATTGGCTGATGTGGGTTGCCGCTGTGCTCGCCAATCGGCTTGCCAGGATACGGGCTGCCGGCAAAGTTGGCATCGCTGCCGCCGGCCAGGCCGATGACCATGTCCTGAATGAGTTTTTTCGGGTTCAGCGGCTGGCCTGCAGCGAACGCCGGGCACATGGCTTCACATTTGCCGCACTGCACACAGGCGTCGAAACCGAGCAGCTGGTTCCAGGTGAAGTCCACCGGCTTTTCCACACCCAAGGGCGCGTTCGGGTCTTCCAGGTCCAGGGGCTTGAGGCCGGTGGAGCGGCCGCCGCCGAAGCGCTCGGCGCGGCGGTGCCAGGCCAGGTGCAGGGCACCTGCGAAGGCGTGCTTCATCGGGCCGCCCCAGGTCATGCCGAAGAACAGCTCCGACACGCCCCACAGCACGCCCAGGCCAAGAATGGCCACCATGACCCAGCCGCCAGTGTTGGCCGGTAGGATACCGGCAACCGGCAAAGTGGCGATGAAGAAGCTTGCGGCAAACACCAGCAGGCTCTTGGGTAACCGCATCCACGGGCCCTTGGACAGGCGCGAAGGCGGGTTCAGGCGGCGTTTGAAGACGAAGATGGCGCCGCTGAACATGATCACCGTGGCGATCAACAGGGCGTAGCCGAGTATCTTGTTTTGCAGGCCGAACCCATGCACCAGGATCGCCAGCACGGCCGACAACACAAAGCCACCAGCGGTGGCCACGTGGGTGTTGGACATGTACTTGTCGCGCTCGACCACATGGTGCAAGTCCACCAGGTAGCGCCGCGGCATGGCCAGAAGGCCGCCGATCAGGTTGACCTTGGAGGGCCGGCCACGCCGCCACATGCGCACCCGGCGCAGGGCGCCGAGCACTGCCAGGCCAA
This sequence comes from Pseudomonas sp. KCJK9000, assembly GCF_046230725.1. Lineage (NCBI taxonomy): Bacteria > Pseudomonadati > Pseudomonadota > Gammaproteobacteria > Pseudomonadales > Pseudomonadaceae > Pseudomonas > Pseudomonas sp. KCJK9000. The sequence continues at coordinate 14,017 of NZ_JBJJLN010000052.1, forward strand.
GGGCAGCGAACAGCAAAATGGGTAGAAGGGTGTTCAACATGGGAGGCTCCCACAACAGCTGAATTCTTGCGCCGCCTCAAGGGTTGCGCGGACCCCTGTAGGAGCGAGCGAAGCTCGCGATAGCGCCCGAACAGACAACCCGGGTGCCAAGGCTGACGCCATCGCGAGCTACGCTCGCTCCTACAGGGGGGCCAGTCCCGCCTCTAGAGAGGCGGAGCGATCAGAAGTCCTTGCACAGGCGCAAAGCGTCGTAGATCGCCGCATGCACGTTGCGTTGGGCCACGCAGTCACCGATGCGGTACAGCAGGTAACCTTCGCCCGGCTGGCTAAGGATCGGCTGTGGCTTGATGGCGAACAGCGCGTCCACGTCGATCTGGCCCTTGTTACGCGAACCATCCTTCAGCGCGTAATACAGTTGCTCGTCCGGGCGCACGCCGTTCTCCACCACCACCTGGTCGACCACGCGCTCTTCCTTGGCCCCGGTGTATTCGTTCTCCAGCACCGCCACCAGCTTGTCGCCCTCGCGGTAGACCTTTTCCAGCATCATGTCGCCGGTCATGATCACTTCTTTGGGGTACATGCTGCGGTAGTAGGTCGGGAAGGTAGTACCGCCCATGGCCACACCCGGCTTGATGTCGTCGGTGACGATCTCCACCTGGCTGCCCTTGTCGGCGATGAAGTCTGCCACCGACATACCGGTGAATTCGCAGATGGTGTCGTACACCAGCACGTTCTTGCCCGGCGCGACCTTGCCATCGAGCACATCCCAGCTGCTGACCACCAGCCCTTCGGCGGCGCCCCAGTGCTCGTTCTGCTCCAGGTAAGAATGCCCACCGACGGCCAGCACGATGATGTCCGGGCGCAGGTCCTGAATGGTCGCCACGTCAGCGGCGGTGCCCAGGCGCAGGTCGACCTTCAGGCGGGCGAACTCCAGCTGGTACCAACGCGTGATGCCGGCAATCTGGTCGCGCTGCGGGGCCTTGGCGGCGATGGTGATCTGCCCGCCGATCTGGTCTTTCTTCTCGAACACGGTCACATCGTGGCCGCGCTCGGCCGCCACACGGGCCGCTTCCATACCGGCAGGGCCGGCACCGACGATGACGACCTTGCGCTTGGGCCCGGTGGTCTTCTCGATGATGTGCGGCACGCCCATGTATTCACGGGAAGTCGCGGCGTTCTGGATGCACAGCACATCCAGGCCCTGGTACTGGCGGTCGATGCAGTAGTTGGCACCGACGCACTGCTTGATCTGGTCCACTTGGCCCATCTTGATCTTGGCGATCAGGTGCGGGTCGGCGATGTGCGCGCGGGTCATGCCGACCATGTCGACGTAGCCGCCTTCCAGAATACGCGTGGCCTGGTTCGGGTCTTTGATGTTCTGCGCGTGCAGCACCGGCACCTTGACCACTTCCTTGATGCCCGCCGCCAGGTGCAGGAATGGCTCTGGCGGGTAGCTCATGTTGGGGATGACGTTGGCCAGGGTGTTGTGGGTGTCGCAACCGGACCCCACCACGCCGATGAAGTCGATCATGCCAGTGGCATCGTAATAGGCGGCGATCTGCTTCATGTCCTCGTGGCTGAGGCCATCGGGGTGGAACTCGTCACCGCAGATACGCATGCCCACGCAGAAGTCGTCACCCACTTCGGCGCGCACGGCCTTGAGCACTTCCAGGCCGAACTTCATGCGGCCTTCGAAGCTGCCGCCCCATTCATCGGTACGCTTGTTGACCCGCGGGCTCCAGAACTGGTCGATCATGTGCTGGTGCACAGCCGACAGTTCCACACCGTCCAGGCCACCTTCCTTGGCACGCCGCGCGGCTTGGGCGTAGTTGCCGATCACGCGCCAGATCTCTTCCGGCTCGATGGTTTTGCAGGTGGCGCGGTGCACCGGTTCACGGATACCCGACGGCGACATCAGGGTCGGCCAGTTGAAGCCGTCCCAACGCGAGCGACGGCCCATGTGGGTAATCTGGATCATGATCTTGGCGCCATGCTTGTGCATGGCGTCAGCGAGGTTCTGGAAGTGCGGGATGATGCGGTCGGTCGACAGGTTGACCGACGACCACCATTCCTGCGGGCTATCGATGGCCACTACCGACGAGCCACCACAAATGGCCAGGCCGATACCACCCTTGGCCTTCTCTTCGTAGTACTTCACATAGCGGTCGGTGGTCATGCCGCCGTCAGTGGCGTAGACCTCGGCGTGCGCAGTGCTGAGCACGCGGTTGCGGATGGTCAGTTTGCCGATCTGGATCGGCTGGAACATTGCTTCGAATGCCATGACGCTCTCTCCGGCTTACAACGGCTTGACGACGAACAGGCCATCTTCGTGGCCTTCTTCCGAACCGCCATAGACCTGTTCGGCCACGGTGCGGATCGAGCTGCCGCGGGCAGCGAGAATCTGGTCCATGGCACCGGCGAACCAGCCAGTGAACATGTAGTCGACCTTGCGCCCGCACTTGCCATAGACGTACACGAACGCCGAGTGCTTGAGCTTGACGCTGCAGGTGCCTTTATCCAGGTCGATGTCCTGGATCTCGAACAGGCCCCAGCCACGCTGGCTCAGGCGCTTCATGTAATGCTCGAACACCGCTACGCCTTCCAGGCCATGGCATTCAGCTTCTTTTTCGCACCAGTGCCAGGCGGACTTGTAGCCGGCTTTGTAGAGGATCTCGGCATAGGCGTCGGCGCCCAGCACTTCCTCAATACCGATGTGGTTGTTGACGAAGAAATGGCGCGGCACATACAGCATCGGCAAGGCGTCGCTGGTCCAGACACCGGTCTCGCTGTCGACTTCGATTGGCAATTGCGGGGCGATCTTGGCCATGGAAACTCAACTCCAGAAAATTTTTATGTGGGTGCCCCGGCGTTGCTGGCAGGGGCTATCAGGCTTTGGAGAGCGGCTTACTCGCCCCAGACGTCCTTGAGGACGTTTACCCAGTTCTCGCCCATGATCTTGCGGACCACGCGCTCGGAATGGCCGCGCTTGAGCAGGGTCTCGGTGAGGTTGGGGAATTCGCCGACAGTGCGAATGCCAAGTGGGTTGATGATCTTGCCGAAGTTGGTCAGGCGACGGGCGTAGCCCTTGTCGTGGGTCAGGTACTCGAAGAAGTCCTGGCCGTGGCCCTGGGTGAAGTCGGTACCGATACCGATAGCGTCTTCACCGACGATGTTCATGGTGTATTCGATGGCCTCGGCGTAGTCGTCGATGGTCGAGTCGATGCCCTTGGCCAGGAACGGCGCGAACATGGTCACGCCGACGAAGCCGCCATGGTCGGCGATGAACTTCAGCTCCTCGTCCGACTTGTTGCGCGGGTGTTCTTTCAGGCCCGAAGGCAGGCAGTGGGAGTAGCAGACCGGCTTCTTCGATTCGAGGATCACTTCCTCGCTGGTCTTGGAACCTACGTGGGACAGGTCGCACATGATGCCGACGCGGTTCATCTCGGCGACGATCTCGCGGCCGAAGCCCGACAGGCCGCCGTCGCGCTCATAGCAACCGGTGCCCACCAGGTTCTGGGTGTTGTAGCACATCTGCACGATGCCCACGCCCAGCTGCTTGAACACCTCGACATAGCCGATCTGGTCTTCGAATGCATGGGCGTTCTGGAAGCCGAAGAGGATGCCGGTCTTGCCCAGCTCCTTGGCCTTGCGGATGTCGCTAGTGGTGCGTACCGGCATCACCAGGTCGCTGTTCTCGCGGATCAGTTTCTGGCTGGCGGCGATGTTGTCGACAGTCGCTTTGAAGCCTTCCCAGACCGACACCGTGCAGTTGGCCGCAGTCAAACCGCCTTTGCGCATGTCTTCGAACAGCTCGCGGTTCCATTTGGCAATGATCAGGCCGTCGATGACGATGCTGTCGGCGTGAAGTTCGGCTGGGCTCATCAGGCTGTCCCCTTTATTGACTTGTGCTGCGCCGAATCTTCTGCCGGCGCTTTGAGGCCAGCATATGCCTGTGCCCAACAGCGCCCCGATGCAAAAACGACAGGGGGTTTGCCGAAAGCGTCAATGCGCGACATCGCGCCCTCTGGCACGGCGTACGGCGATGAGAGGCAGTCGCGATAACGGCACCTGCCGCCGCTTGATGAACATTTCGTCAGAGAGCTATCGTCTTGCGGGTAGCTGAGCGAGAATCCAGCCGATGGGTGAGCCTTGTTAAGGAGAAAAGGATGAAGTCATTGGCATGGCTGGTATTGCTGGCCGTGGTGTCGGGCGCACAGGCCGGCGAAGAAGAAAGCACCCCCTGCGACAACGTCGAAACTGACCAGCAGACCTACGCCTGCGCGGCGTTCAACAAACAGACCGCCGAGCGCGAATTGAAGTCGGCGTATGACGACTTGATTCAGCGCATTCGCGACCAGTATGCCGACGATGGCGACAAGGCGAATGCCCTTGTTGGGAAAATGGACGCTGCCGAGAAGTTGTGGACCCAGCTGCGTGACGCCGACTGCAAGGTGGAAACCTATGCCGAAAAGCCAGGCAGCAAAGCGTTGCAGGCAGCCTGGGATACCTGCGTGGCGCAGCGCAGTGATGACCGCTCGGAGTACCTGCAGTCTATCGGCCAGCAATAGAAGCTTCGGCTGAACAGGAAAAGCTTTCAGCTTATCTGTCTTGGCGATCCGAACCACAGTGCATGCCAAGCGCCTCACCCGAGGCGCCGGAATGTACTGAACAGGAACCAAGATATGACCTCCAACATCAGCAAAACCGACATGGACACCGCCATCGCTGCCCTGAAGAAGGAAGGCGAAGAACGCGCCGTCATGGTCGCCAATACCGTCTGCATCTTTGCCCCGGATGTACCTGCCAGCGTTGCCGAAGACGTGCTCGATGGTATGCGCTTGATGAATTTGTCGGCGAACAAAAAGTTCGACAAAGAAACCCAACAGCGCGAGTGGTACAACTTCTACAACGATGGCCTAGGCAAGTTTGGCTGGACCCTGACCGGCGCTGCCCACGTAGAGGAAGCCCTCGACAAGGACACCCACACCCTGGCCACCCTGGCCCCTGAAATCGTCACCGTGCAGATTGGCAGCACCCATCGACTGAGCCGCTGTGTGAGGCGCTCTTTCGAAGTGATCGTGCGAACGCCAAAGGCGCAGCAATTGCTCGAAGAGAGCAGCCTGAGCGTTTCGGGCAAATCCAGCACCATTCAGATTTCGGCCTGCGAAATGACCCCGCAAGGGCTGCCGATCATGCACATGACCAGCGTTCAGCTCAGCTATGACAAGGTTGAAAAAGCTGCTGGTTCTGCCGGTCGCCTTATCGACAAGTCGAACACCCGCGTTTACCGGGCTTCCCAGCAAGGCTCGTTCAGCGTTCGCCACTTCAACGCCATGCGCGAAACCGTGAGGCTGAAGCTGGCCAGCCAGGCGTTCGACATCCTGGCACTGGACATCTGACCCGGGCCCGGCGTCGCCCTGGCGGCGCCGGGTATCCCTTCCAAAATTTGCAGCGAGGGGCCAGAAGCATGCCCGCAAAACCCGCCGCGCACGCCTTGGACGACCTTCATGCCTGCCTTCGCCTGGCACAGCTGGAGGCCAACCAGACGTACGATCGCCAGCAAGACGGCCAGCGCTGGTTCAGCCGTTTCTTGCGCAGCCTGGAAGACAGCGGTGTCGAACTGGTGGAGCGGACAGCGAAGAGCCTCGACTACGTCCCCACGGACGCCGTGTTTCAAGATGTCTTCAGCGGCTGGATTCCCGCCCCCCAGGCGCGCAACCTCAAGTTCCGAAGGGTTGCCAGCGACATACTTAATGGTTTGAAACAGCCAGACCTCGCCTTGTTGCGCAGCACCTCGGCCAGTTCGCACATGCACATCGAATTTGACCTGGATGACGAGGGTAGCCAGATGGCAATCGTGTTTTACCTATGCTGTGCAACCGACCCGGACTCACCTCGCACGCACCTTAGACTGCATTTGCACCACCTGGGCGCGAAGCTTGATGCTCAGGCTTTCGAGGCGGGGCGATCGCAAGTTGAAAAGCGCTTGCAAACGCTCTGCAATGTGGATCAGCTCTGATCCGGCAATTGTGGCTTGAGCGCCTGGCGCTCTTCACGTGGGCAGCGGCCAAAGCGTCGCTTGTAACGGCGGGTGAAATACGACGGCAGCTCGAAACCACACGCCACGCTGACCTGCGTAATGCTCATCTGCGTCTGACACAGCAGCTGACGTGCCTTGTCCAGACGCAAGCTCAGATAAAAACCGCTCGGCGTTTCATTCAGGTACAGCTTGAACAGGCGCTCGAGTTGTCGCCGAGTGATCATGGCTCGTGCGGCCAGATCCAATGTACTGAGCGGTGGCTCGGTATGCTTTTCCATATCGCCGATCACCTGCACCAGTTTGCGGTTGCTGATGCCATAGCGCGAGGCAATCTGCATCCGCTGGTGATCCTGGCGCGGCCGGATGCGGCCGAGCACGAATTGCTCCGACACCTGCACCGCCAATTCACTGCCATGGGATCGGGCAATCAGGTCGAGCATCAGGTCGATCGACGCGGTGCCGCCGGCGCATGTGATTCGCCGCCGGTCGATTTCGAACAGCTCTTGGGTCGCCTGCAGGCTCGGGTAGTTTTCCTTGAACGCGTCCAACGCTTCCCAGTGCAGGGTAACGCGATGGCCATCGAGCAAGCCGGCCTCGGCCAACACCACCGCTCCGGTATCTATGCCGCCGAGGATGACGCGTTCATGGTCCAGACGACGCAGCGTTTGCTGCAGTGCCGGCCCATAGCAGGCCAACGGATCGAAGCCCGCCACGATCAGCACAATGCCACAGGGTTCGGCCGCCCCTAGCGCTGCGTCGGCGTTCACTGACATGCCATTGCTGGCCTGCACGGCACCACCGTCCAGGCTCAGCACCTGCCAACGATAACAAGGGCCATTGAAACGGTTTGCCACACGAAGAGGCTCTACGGCACTGATGAACCCCATCGCCAAAAACCCTGGCAACAACAGAAAATGGATCAGTTGCGGCATTGCATGCTCCACGGCAAAAGGTGGTCGCCTCCGTGCAAATCTTGGTCGCCAGGGTGCGATTTTCCACCCTGGGTGCAGCGTAGCGTGTTCACACGGCCCACAGAGGCCCGAACCTATAAAAAATGCCCTGCCGATGGAGAGCCACCATGCACAGCTTGATCCGCCGCAGTCTGTTAACCTTTGCACTGAGCAGCATCGCTTGTACCCCACTTTTCGCCGCTGAGCCCGCAGCCTGCAAGAACGTGCGCCTGGGCGTGGTCAACTGGACCGACGTCATTGCCACCAGCGCCATGGCCCAGGTGTTGCTCGATGGCCTGGGTTACCAGACCAAGCAGACCAGTGCCTCGCAGCAGATCATCTTCGCCGGTATCCGCGACAAGCGCCTGGACATGTTCCTGGGTTACTGGAACCCGATCATGACCCAGACCATCACACCGTTCATCGACGCCAATCAGGTCAAGGTCCTGGAAAAACCCAGCCTGGAGGACGCCCGCGCGACCTTGGCCGTGCCGAAGTACCTGTACGACAAAGGCTTGAAGACTTTCGCCGATATCCACAAGTTCGAGAAAGAGCTGGGCGGCAAAATTTACGGTATCGAGCCAGGCTCCGGTGCCAACACCCAGATCAAGGCAATGATCGCCAAGAACCAATTCGATTTGGGCAAGTTCCAGCTGGTGGAGTCCAGCGAAGCCGGCATGCTCGCCGCCGTCGACCGGGCCGTGCGGCGCAAGGAAGCGGTGGTGTTCTTCGGTTGGACGCCACACCCGATGAACGTGAACATCGACATGGCCTACCTGGGCGACAGCCAAGGCGCCCTGGGCCCTGACGAAGGGCGCGCCACGGTCTGGACCGTTACCGCGCCGGACTACGCCGAGCGCTGCCCCAATGCCAACCGCTTGCTGGCCAACCTTAACTTCAGCGCCGAAGACGAGAGCCGCATGATGCAACCGCTGCTCGACCACAAGGACGCGCTGGAGTCGGCCCGACAGTGGCTCAAGGACCACCCCGAGGACAAAGCCCGCTGGCTGGAAGGTGTGACTACCTTCGATGGCAAGCCGGCTGCAGACAACCTCAAGCTCACCGCCAACTGATCCGGCCTCTTCGCGGGTAAACCCGCTCCCACAGCCAAAGCACATGCCAGGGCCATCACGGCCCCTGTGGGGGCGGCTTCACCCGCGAAAAGCCAAAACCGACACCACAAGGAACCGCCATGAACCACGACGTCATCATCACCTGCGCCCTCACCGGCGCCGGCGACACGGTCGCCAAGAGCCACTTGGTCCCGGTCACCCCGAAACAGATCGCAGAATCGGCCGTCGAGGCCGCCAAGGCCGGCGCCACGGTTGTTCACTGCCACGTGCGTGACCCGCAGACCGGCCGCTTCAGCCGCGACGTGAACCTCTACCGCGAGGTCATGGAACGTATCCGCGAGGCCGACGTGGACGTCATCGTCAACCTCACCGCCGGCATGGGTGGCGACCTGGAAATCGGCCCGGGTGAATCGCCAATGGAATTCGGCCCCGGCACCGACCTGATTGGCCCACTGGAGCGCCTGGCCCACGTCGAAGCCCTGCTGCCGGAAATCTGCACCCTGGACTGCGGCACGCTCAACTTCGGCGACGGCAACGCCATCTACGTCTCCACCCCCGCGCAACTGCGCGCAGGTGCCAAGCGCATCACCGAACTGGGCGTGAAAGCCGAACTGGAAATCTTCGACACCGGCCACCTGTGGTTCGCCAAACAGATGATGAAAGAAGGCCTGCTCCAAGACCCGCTGTTCCAGCTTTGCCTGGGCATCCCATGGGGCGCGCCGGCAGACACCACCACCATGAAAGCCATGGTCGACAACTTGCCTGCGAACGTGACCTGGGCCGGCTTTGGCATCGGCCGCATGCAGATGCCGATGGCGGCACAGGCCGTGTTGCTGGGCGGCAACGTGCGGGTTGGCCTGGAAGACAACCTGTACCTGGACCGTGGCGTGCTGGCCAGTAATGGCCAGCTGGTGGAACGCGCCGCCGAAATTATCACCCGCATGGGTGGCCGCGTGCTCAGCCCGGCAGAAGGCCGGGCAAAAATGAACCTCAAGCGCCGCTGATCCTTTCAGGAGTTCGTCATGCCCTTTATCACCAAGATCAAGACCTTCGCCGCCCTGGGTAGCGGCGTGATCGGCAGCGGCTGGGTCGCTCGCGCCCTGGCCCATGGCCTGGACGTTATCGCCTGGGACCCGGCACCCGGCGCCGAGCAGGCCCTGCGCAAGCGCATCGCCAACGCCTGGCCGGCGCTGGAGAAACAAGGCCTTGCGCCAGGGGCGGCGCAAGATCGCCTGACCTTCGTGGCAACCATCGAAGAATGCGTGCGCGACGCTGACTTCATACAGGAAAGCGCACCCGAGCGCCTGGACCTCAAGCTCGACCTGCACGCCAAGATCAGTGCGGCGGCCAGGCCCGACGCGATCATCGGCTCCAGCACCTCCGGGCTGCTGCCCAGCGAGTTCTATGAGTCCAGCACGCATCCAGAGCGCTGCGTGGTAGGCCACCCGTTCAACCCGGTTTATCTGCTGCCACTGGTCGAAATCGTCGGCGGCAAACGCACCGCGCCTGAAGCCATCGAAGCCGCTAAGACCATTTACACCGCACTGGGCATGCGCCCGCTGCATGTGCGCAAGGAGGTGCCAGGCTTCATCGCCGATCGCCTGCTCGAAGCGCTGTGGCGCGAAGCTTTGCACTTGGTCAACGATGGTGTGGCGACAACCGGTGAAATCGACGACGCGATCCGCTTTGGCGCAGGCCTGCGCTGGTCGTTCATGGGCACGTTCCTGACCTATACCCTGGCCGGTGGCGACGCCGGCATGCGCCACTTCATGTCGCAATTTGGCCCGGCGCTGAAACTGCCGTGGACTTACCTGCCGGCGCCGGAGCTGACCGACAAATTGATAGACGACGTGGTGGACGGCACCGCTGAGCAACAGGGCGAACGCAGCATCGCCGCGCTTGAGCGTTACCGTGACGACACCCTGCTGGCGGTGCTGGACGCGGTGAAAACCAGCAAGGCCAACCACGGCATGGCTTTCGGCGACTGAGGTGCCCACGATGCCCACACTGATCACCTACCGCACCCCAATCCAGGAGGACTGGGTCGACTACAACGGGCACCTGCGTGATGCCTTCTACCTGCTGATTTTCAGCTATGCCACAGATGCGCTGATGGAGCGCATCGGGCTGGATGCCGACAGCCGGGGGCAGAGCGTCAATTCACTGTTCACCCTGGAAGCGCACATCAACTACCTGCACGAGGTGAAGCTGGGGACCGAGGTGTGGGTGCAGACGCAGATCATCGGCTTCGATCGCAAGCGCCTGCATGTCTATCACAGCCTGCACCGGGCCGGGTTCGACGAGGTGCTGGCCGCCAGTGAACAGATGCTGCTGCATGTGGACCTGGCCGGGCCGAAATCGGCGCCGTTCGCTGAAACCAGCGTGGCGCTGCTGCAAGGCTTGGTGGAGGAACAAGGCGACCTGCCCCCGCCGGCGTACCTCGGCCGGGTCATGCAGCTGCCGGCCTGAGCAAAAAAACAGCCCCGGAAAGCCGTGAGCATCCGGGGCCAAGAGCGAGCAACATCCACTGTGCATGATTGAGGGTGACCAAACCCTCGTGGACCGTGAATGGATGCAGTCTGCTGGCTTCCCGGCCCCTGCAATTAGCCGGGAGCGACCTGTTCTTAGCCAAACCAGCCATTGCGACATTCTGCCCTTGCGCGCGTGTCGCTGCAGACACAGAATCGGTCGTAAATCACAGCAGCACTCTCTTCGCGATAAAAGGGACAACAGCCATGATGCATGCGGATTTGATAGATCAGGACGACCTGGCAGGCCACCTGCGCGCGCGGGGTTTCGACATTCCTGCAGGGGCCAGTGCCGAGCAGGCCTGCGAGGCGGTGGTACGTGGGCTGACCGAGCCCAATGCACGTGCGCTCAAGGGCATGGTCGAGCAGATGTATACCGGCAGTGCGACGATTCTGCCGGCAGTGCGCCAAGCCATCGACAAACAGCTGTTGCCAGCGTTGGCCCAGTTCAGCCGACACGCCTGATTTCTCCTGTCCTGGCCTATTCGCGGGTGTACCCGCGAAAGCGGCCGGTGCAGGTTCATGCAGGCTCGGTCAGCTTCTCCAGCCCGGCTGTCCGGTCAAACAGTCGAGCCAAGCCCTCCTGATAAGTCACCCCCACCAACGTGCATTCCGGCAATTCCTGCCTGAGCATCTCCAGCTGTTCCCGGGCACTCACCATGTCCAACTGGTTAGTAGCCTCATCCAGATACAAGGTATCCGGCCGGCGCATCAACACCCGCGCCAGGCTCAACCGCTGCTGATCCCCCTCTGAAAACAACCGCTCCCACTCCTGCTCGTCATTCAGCTGCCGCACCCATTCGCCCTGCCCCACTAAGGTCGAGAGCATCGAGCAGCACCGCACCATCAGGTTTACACAGCGTCAGCCCCTGAGTGCACAGGCAGTGCCACTCCGGCGCCTCAAGAAGCTGCTGGCGACTCGCAGCAATCGCCTGCTCGAACTGCTCCAGCCGCTGCAGTGACGCGCTCCAGCGCACCAGCTTGTGGTAAAGCTTGATGAACCAGCTTAGCGAGCCGCGCACGGCATGGCGGATCTGCATCACCCTGGGGTGCCCAGGTAGTGCATGGCCAGTTAATCGCTATCAGTTGTTGCGGGCGGGGGAGAAGACGGGGCAGTGCGGGAAGTTTTCAGAAAATTGTGAAAGTATTTTTTCAGCGATTGCATGAGGTTTCAAAAGTGTCCGCCTTGAG
>NZ_JBJJLN010000053.1:0-25192 GCF_046230725.1 Pseudomonas sp. KCJK9000
CGTCATTGAGTCGCGCACTGCGTGGGAGTGACACATGCCAGCCTCGAACGCCTTGTCGACCATCGACAGCGCCCAGCCGCAAAGTTTTGAAATTCGCCCGTTCTCCGGCGCCGTTGGCGCCGAGATCATCGGCCTGGACCTGGCCAAACCGGTCACTGCCGAGGATTTCACCCGTATCCATCGCGCCCACCTCGACCACCACGTGCTGGTGTTCCGTGAACAGCGAATCAGCCCGGAGCAACAAATTAGCTTCAGCCGCCGTTTCGGCGAGCTGCAGATCCATGTGCTCAAACAGTTTCTACTGGCGGGCCATCCGCAAATCCTGATCGTCTCCAATATCATCGAAAATGGTCAGAACATCGGCTTGGGCGATGCCGGTAAATTCTGGCACTCGGACCTCTCGTACAAAGAGCTGCCAAGCCTCGGCTCCATGCTGCATGCCCAGGAACTGCCCAGTGAAGGCGGCGACACCTTGTTCGCCGACATGCACAAAGCCTGGGAAGCGGTACCCGGGGCCTTGCGCAAGGTGGTCGAGGGCCGCAGTGCCGCTCATTCCTACACAGCGCGTTACGCCGAAACCAAGTTCGAAGGCAACTGGCGGCCAACCCTGACCGCCGAGCAACTGGCGCAGGTCAAGGAAGTCATCCACCCCGTTGTACGCACTCACCCTGAAAACGGCCGCCAGGCGCTATTCGTCAGCGAGGGCTTCACCACCCGCATCATCGGCCTACCGGACGATGAAAGCCGCGACGTGCTGCAGCAGCTCTACGGTCTGAGCGTCCTGGAGCAGAACATCTACCGCCACCAGTGGCAGCCACATGACCTGGTGTTCTGGGACAACCGGTCGCTGATCCATCTCGCCAGCGGATGCCCCGCGCATCTGCGGCGCAAACTGTACCGCACCACCATCCAGGGCGATGCCCCGTTCTGACGACTGAGGAATTCATCATGCGTAAATCCATCAGCCGCCTGGCGGCATCTATTGGCCTGGGTGCCAGCTTGGTTCTAGGCAGCCTGGCGGCCCCCGCCGCGGCCCAAGCCGAAGGCAAGATTCGCATCGCCGAGCAGTTCGGCATCGTCTATCTGCTGCTCAACGTAGTGCGTGACCAACATCTGATCGAAAAGCACGGCAAGCAGCAGGGTATCGATATTGAAGTCGACTGGGCCCAGTTGTCCGGCGGCTCGGCGATCAATGACGCACTGCTGTCCGGTTCGGTGGACATTGCGGGTGCCGGGGTTGGGCCGTTGCTGACTGTTTGGGATCGCACTTACGGGCGGCAAAACGTCAAGGCCGTCGCCTCGCTGGGTAACTTCCCGTACTACTTGGTCAGTAGCAACCCGAACGTGAAGACCATCGCCGACATTTCAGACAAGGACCGCATCGCCGTGCCTGCCGTTGGGGTGTCGGTGCAGTCGCGGTTTCTGCAGTACGCTGCCGCCCAGCAGTGGGGCGACGAGCAATACAACCGTCTCGACAAGTACACCCTGGCTGTACCCCACCCGGATGCTACCGCAGCGCTTCTGGCCGGCGGCACTGAGCTGAACGGGCACTTCTCCAACCCGCCATTCCAGGACCAGGCGCTGGCCAACAAGAGCGTGCACGTGGTGCTCAACAGCTATGATCTGCTCGGCCCCAATTCGCCGACCCTGCTGTTCGCCACCGAAAAATTCCGCAAGGACAACCCCAAGACATACAGGGCTTTCGTCGACGCCCTGGCCGAGGCGGCGGACTTTGCCCAGAAGGACAAGGCTGCGGCGGCCGATACCTACATTCGCGTGACCAAGGCCAAGATCGACCGCGACACGCTGATCAAGTTGATCGACAACCCGCAGTACGAGTTCACCGTCACCCCAAAGAACACCTACAAGCTTGCCGAGTTCCTGTACCGGGTAGGCGCCATCAAGCACAAGCCGGCGTCTTGGAAGGATTACTTCTTCCAGGATGAACGCCCGCTGCAGGGGAGCTGATCGATCATGACCGCCCCATTGCCAGGCCACACGGCCAGCAACCTGAGCCGTGATACACCGCCGCCGTTGCTTGAGGTGCACAGCCTTAGCCTCGAGTACCGCACCGCGCAGCGCGTGGTGCGAGCCACCCATCAGGTCAGCTTTGAAGTGGATCAAGCCGACCGGTTTGTCTTGCTTGGGCCCTCGGGCTGCGGCAAGTCCACATTGCTAAAGGCCGTTGCCGGTTTCATCGCTCCCCAGGAAGGAAAAATCCTCCTGCAAGGCCACCCGGTCAGCAGCCCCGGGCCTGATCGCATCGTGGTGTTTCAAGAGTTCGACCAGTTGCCACCGTGGAAGACGGTGAAAGAGAACATCATGTTTCCGCTGGTAGTGTCTGGGCAGCTAAAGCGCGCTGAAGCCCAGGACCGAGCCCTGCATTATCTGGACAAAGTTGGGCTGGCGGCCTTTGCAGACGCCTACCCGCACACCCTGTCGGGCGGCATGAAGGCCCGAGTGGCAATCGCCCGGGCGCTAGCGACCCAGCCAAAGATACTGCTGATGGACGAGCCTTTCGCAGCGCTCGACGCACTGACCCGGCGCAAAATGCAGGAAGAGCTCCTGCAGCTATGGGAGGAAGTGCGCTTTACGCTGCTGTTCGTTACCCATTCCATTGAGGAGGCGCTGGTGGTGGGCAACCGCATCCTGTTGCTCTCCCCACATCCAGGGCGAGTCCGGGGGGAGGTGCATAGCCACCAGTACGACCTTGGCAGCCTTGGCGCTGCGGACTTTCAGGCCAGTGCGCGGCGTATCCACCGCTTGCTGTTCGACGAAGCGCAAGCCCCAGAGCAGCCCACCGATCTGAGCTTCAACGATATCCGCATAGCCTACTGACAGGAATTTGCCTCATGATTTCGAGACCTGTGCGCCAGGAATACGAGGTGCAGCTGGAGCCACTGCTCAGCGTACCTGTAGCGCGTAACCTACCTGTGGCACAGCGCTTGTGGCAGCACGGCTGGCTGCGCAAGGCGGTGATCCTGCTGGTGCTCGCATTTTTTTGGGAAGCGATCGCCCGCTACCAGGACAACGACCTGCTGCTGCCTACTTTCCTGCAAACCGCCGCCGCGCTGTGGGACGGCCTGGTCAGTGGTGAACTGCCGGCCAAGGTTGGCGTATCGCTGGTGATTCTGCTCAAAGGCTACGTACTGGGTATCGTTCTGGCCTTCGGCTTGACCAGCCTTGCCGTATCGACCCAGCTTGGCCGCGACTTACTCGGCACTCTGACCTCAATGTTCAATCCGCTGCCGGCGATCGCCTTGCTGCCGTTGGCACTGCTGTGGTTCGGGCTGGGTGACAACAGCCTGATCTTCGTACTGGTCCATTCGGTGCTGTGGGCACTGGCGCTCAATACCTACGCGGGCTTTCTAGGCGTGTCGGAAACCTTGCGCATGGCCGGGCGCAATTACGGCCTCAAAGGCCTGCGTCTGGTGCTGCACATCCTGGTGCCAGCTGCCTTGCCGTCGATTCTCTCCGGGCTGAAGATCGGCTGGGCGTTCGCATGGCGTACCCTGATCGCCGCCGAGCTGGTGTTCGGTGCCAGCAGCGGAAAGGGTGGGCTGGGTTGGTACATTTTCCAGAACCGCAACGAGCTGTATACCGACAAGGTGTTTGCCGGGCTGGCGGTAGTGATTCTCATCGGCCTACTGGTGGAGGGGCTGGTGTTCAATACTGTGGAGCGGCTGACCGTGCGGCGTTGGGGGATGCAGCGTTAATGAGGAAAGCTGGTAATGGCCCTTTCGTTACTCGACGAATAGCAGGGCCCTCGGGGGGGCTTTGCGCAGCTAATTACCAGGTGAAAGAGGGTTTGTTAGCGTCTTGTCGTGATTTTTGATGGATAAACGGCCTAACTCAGTTTGTATCCAGATACTGCGCAGCAGCCTCTAACAGTGTTTTGGATATCTCACTACGAAGTTCGCTGGGCTGTTCAATCACCACGCCTGCCCCCTGACTAAGTACCCACAAGCGCAGTGCACATCCATCTTCCACGGTGGCCGTTAGCCGGTGGCCCTGCTCCAGGGCGGTCAATTGCATGTCTGCGCTCAAAGGCGCTTCGCGCAGCTGTCGAGCCAAGGGGTCGCTGACCCAGGCCAGTATCTCGATTCCTTCACCGGGCACTGGCTGAAGCGAATCACCTCGCAGGTACCCTTGCAGATCGAAGTTGCCGCGCACTTCGCCTACTACACTGGCCGACCAATGCCAGCCAAATGGAATGCTCTTGTCATTGCGATCGAGCGGAAAAATCAGCGACAGCTCGTTCAGATCGCGCTCGACCGTGCGCTTGCTGACAGTGAAGCCTACGTCACGCAGGCGCCACACCAATTCGGCACTCGTAATGCCGGGGGAGCGGTGGGGTAGCTGACGCAGCAACGCCCATTGGCGGCTGAGGGTGGCGCGGGTGCTGGCGAACGGCAAAAGATAACGTCCTTGTCTAGGCTTGCCACATCAGGATGGCGGCTGGGGCGGGTCATGGCAATTAGCCATAACTGGTTAGGATCAAGGAATACTCATTTGGTTGCCTTACCAAGATTGTTCGCGACAGGTTTTGACGTGGCGTCGCGCAGAATCATCCCTCGTCACAGCCGTGGTCGGGCCTGTGGGTCGTTCAATGAGGATGAACATGTCTGCTGCCAGCAATATCCATTCGCTGCTCGCCCGTCTTCTGCCTGAGCAGATCAATTGCCCACCAGCATCGCCCGGAAGGCGACAGCGGCAGTTCGTAGGGGTTGGTCTACCCAGCCAGCGGGCTTTATTGGTCAACCGACTGGACGAGGCCCACGACCTGCAGGTGATCTATGCCGACCTACGCCAGCAGGCGCTGGCCGGTAGCGTGGCAGCTCTCAACGATCTGGGCTGGATATGGCTCAACGGCAAATATTGGCGGGCCGACACCGGGCTGGCGGGGCACCTGCTGCGCATGGCGGCGCTGCAGGGAAATGCAGCGGCTTGGTTCAACCTGGGGCAGCAGCACTACTTCGGCAAGGGCGTTGCAACCTCCTACGTGCAGGCCGAGGCGTGTTACCGGCAGGCCTTCGAGCGGGGCTTACTGCATGCCGCTGCTGCGCTGGGTGACCTGTACGAAGAAGAAGTCTGCGATGCCGCGCTGGGCTGGCAGGTGGACATGGATCAGGCCTACCAATGGTTTTTCCGCGGCGCCGAGGAGGGTGAGGCGCGTTGCCGGTTCGAAGTGGGTTACCGTTTGTTGCATGGCCTACATGTGAACCCAGACACCAGGGCAGCGTTGTACTGGCTGGAGCTTGCAGCGGCAACCGGCGTAATACAGGCGGCCGAGGAGTTGGCTGTCCATTTCAGCCGCGGGGATGACGCGCGTTACCGAGATTGGCGCGACCGGGCAGTGCAAATGGGTAGCAGCTTGGCCTTGACCATGAAGCTGGAGGATCAAGTTCAGCCCTGATCGATCAGTTGTTGGTGCGGCCGTTCGTAGGTTATCCGTTCATCCAGCTATACACAGTACCCAGGCCTGAGGTGTCTGCAGGAGCGGATTTACTCACGCAGGGCGGCAACCTGAAAACCAGCATGTGATCGACGCCTGTCGTCGGTCGCGGTTGACGACAGGGGGAGGCACAGGCGTATATTGATAGTTAGCAAACTATGAATATCCTTGGTTCTCTGAATGTCTATTGACTCCCTGCGCCTGCAAGTCAGCAGTGGCATGGTAGTGGCCGCCCGCCACTGGCGGCGGATCTGCCACAACGCACTGATTGGCTACGGCATCTCCGAAGCCTGCGCCGCACCGCTGTTGATGATCGTGCGTCTGGGCGACGGCGTGCACCAAGTGGCCGTCGCTCAGGCGGCCGGCCTGGAAAGCCCGTCGCTGGTACGCCTGCTTGATCAGTTGTGCAAGGCTGGGCTGGTCTGCCGTAGTGAAGACCCCCTCGACCGCCGCGCCAAGGCTTTGAGCTTGACTGCCGAAGGCCGACGCCTGGCCGAAGCCATTGAGGCTGAACTGGTACGCGTGCGCCATGAGGTGCTCAAAGGCATCGACGAGGCCGACCTGCAAGCTGCTCTGCGTGTGTTGCGAGCCTTCGAGGCCGCTGGCCTCGGCACCGCCGGTGGCGTGGCATGAACGGTTTCTTCAGCTCAGTCCCGCCGGCTCGTGACTGGTTCTACGGGGTGCGCACCTTCGCCGCATCGATGATCGCCTTGTACATTGCGCTATTGCTGCAGTTGCCGCGTCCGTACTGGGCCATGGCCACGGTTTACATCGTCTCGAGCCCATTCGTCGGGCCGACCAGCTCCAAAGCACTGTACCGTGCGCTGGGCACCTTGCTCGGTGCCGCCGGGGCGATCTTCCTGGTTCCACCCTTGGTGCAGTCGCCATTGCTGTTGAGCATCGCCATTGCCTTGTGGACCGGCACCTTGCTGTTTCTTTCGCTGAACTTGCGCACGGCCAACAACTACGTGCTGATGCTGGCCGGCTACACCTTGCCAATGATTGCCTTGGCGGTCGTCGACAACCCGTTGGCGGTGTTCGATGTGGCATCGTCTCGGGCTCAGGAAATCTGTTTGGGGATCGTCTGCGCAGCAGTGGTCGGGGCGGTATTCTGGCCGCGCCGGCTGGCCCCTGTGGTGGTCGGTGCTACCGGCAACTGGTTCAGCGAAGCGATTCGCTACAGCGATACCTACCTTTCCCGCGATGCCAGCGCCGACAAAGTCGGGGGCATGCGTGTCGCGATGGTGACCACCTTCAATTCGCTGGAGTTGATGATCGGCCAACTCGGCCACGAAGGCGCGGGCCCGCACACCCTCAAGAACGCGCGTGAATTGCGCGGACGGATGATCCACCTGTTGCCGGTGATCGATGCCCTCGACGACGCACTCGTCGCCCTCGAGGGCCGCGCTCCGGCTCATTTTGCCCAGCTTCAACCAGTGCTCGAAGCAGCCCGGCAGTGGCTCAAGGGCACTGCCGACAGTGCCTCGGTGGCGCGTTGGGCTAGCCTGCACGAGCAGATCGACCGCTTGCAGCCGGGCGCTGCGGCGCTTGATCAGCGCGCCGAGTTGCTGCTGTCCAACGCGCTTTACCGGCTTACCGAGTGGGCCGACCTGTGGCAGGACTGCTGTTCGCTGCAGCATGCGCTGCGCACTGACGACGCCAAGCCCTGGCGTGCGGTGTACCGGCATTGGCGGCTAGGCCGGCTGACTGCGTTCTTCGACCGAGGGCTGATGCTCTATTCGGTGGCCTCCACGGTGCTGGCGATCATCGTCGCGTGTGGCCTGTGGATCGGCCTTGGCTGGAACGATGGCGCCAGTGCGGTGATTCTCGCAGCCGTGTCGTGCAGTTTTTTCGCCGCCATGGACGACCCAGCACCGCAGATCTACCGGTTCTTCTTCTGGACCTTGATGTCGGTAATCTTCTCAAGCCTTTACCTGTTTCTGGTGCTGCCCAACCTGCACGACTTCCCGATGCTGGTGCTGGCCTTCGCCGTCCCGTTCATCTGTATCGGTACGCTGACCGTCCAGCCGCGCTTTTATCTCGGCACCTTGCTGACCATCGTCAACACCTCGACCTTCATCAGCATCCAGGGTGCCTACGACGCTGACTTTTTCACCTTCCTCAACGCCAATCTGGCGGGCCCCGTGGGCCTGCTGTTCGCTTTCATCTGGACCTTGGTGATGCGCCCGTTCGGTGTCGAGCTGGCAGCCAAGCGCATGACTCGCTTCGCCTGGCGTGACATCGTCGGCATGACCGAGACCGCGACGCTGGCCGAGCACCGTCAGGTCGGGGTCCAGATGCTCGACAGGCTGATGCAGCACTTGCCGCGCCTGTCGCAAACCGGCCAGGACAGCGGTGTTGCGCTGCGCGACTTGCGTGTGGGGCTGAACTTGCTCGACCTGCTGGCCTATATGCCGCGGGCTAGCCAGCAAGCTCGCGCCAGGCTGCGCACGGTCATCGAAGAAGTGGGCGCGCACTACGCGGCTTGCTTGCGTGCAGGGGAGCGCCTGCATGCGCCGCCCGCACTGCTGCGCAACATGGAGCGTGCGCGCCTGGCGCTGAACCTGGATGAACTCTACGAACGCGGCAATGCCCGTACCCATCTGCTGCACGCCCTGAGCGGCCTGCGCCTGGCGCTGTTGCCGGGTGTAGAGGTGATGCTCGAGCCTGCCGAACAACCGCAACTGCCCCCCGGGCTGGATGGAGCGCCCCTGTGATCGGTGAAGTGGATATCAGTGGGGTCTTCCTGCCCACACTGCTGGTGATGATGTTTGGCACCTACCTGCTGTTTCTAGGGGTGCACGCGGTGCTGCTGCGCCTGCATTTCTACCGCCTGGTCTGGCACCGGGCGCTGTTCAACGTTGCCCTGTATGCCGTGCTGCTAGGCGCGGTGGATCATTTTTGCCGAAGCCTGATGCTGCCATGAAAAAACCTTTATTGACCTTGGGCCGTGTGGTCCTGACTTTGCTGGTAGTGACTTTCGCCGCAGTGCTCGTGTGGCAGATGGTGGTTTACTACATGTTCGCCCCTTGGACCCGTGACGGCCACATCCGCGCTGATGTGATCCAGATCGCCCCGGATGTGTCCGGGCTGATCCAGAAGGTCGAGGTACGCGACAACCAGACCGTCAAGCGCGGCGACGTGCTGTTCACCATCGACCAGGACCGCTTCACGCTGGCATTGCGTCAAGCCAAGGCGACCCTTGGCGAACGCCAGGAAACGCTGGCACAGGCCTCCCGCGAAGCGCAGCGTAATCGCAAACTGGGCAACCTGGTGGCAGCTGAGCAACTGGAAGAAAGCCAGTCCCGTGAAGCCCGCGCACGCTCGGCGGTCAGCGAAGCCCAGGTGGCGGTGGACACCGCACAGCTCAACCTGGACCGCTCGGTAGTGCGTAGCCCGGTAGATGGCTACCTGAACGACCGTGCTCCGCGCGACCATGAATTCGTCAGCGCCGGGCGCCCAGTGCTGTCAGTAGTCGATAGCGCTTCGTACCACGTCGATGGTTATTTCGAAGAGACCAAGCTCGGTAAAATCCACGTTGGCGACGCTGTGGACATCCGTGTGATGGGGGACAACACGCGTTTGCGTGGCCACGTGCAGAGCTTTGCTGCCGGTATTGAAGACCGTGATCGCAGCAGTGGCAGCAATCTGTTGCCCAACGTCAACCCGGCGTTCAGCTGGGTGCGCCTGGCCCAGCGCATTCCTGTGCGTATCGCTTTCGACCAAGTGCCGCAAGACTTCCGCATGATCGCCGGGCGCACCGCCACGGTATCGATTCTTGAGGGCGAGCGCCCATGAAACAGTTGGTCCTGGCAGGGTTCTGCCTGTCTTTGGGGGCGTGCATGATGGTCGGCCCCGATTACCAAGTGCCCAAGGACGCCGCGGTACAGCGCAGCGATCTCAACGGCCCACTGCGCCAGGATGCCGACAGCGTGGTGTCGGCGCCAGTGCCCGAGGACTGGTGGCAGTTGTACCAGGATCAGCGCCTCAATGAGCTGGTGCGCCAGGCTTTGCGTGCCAACACCGAGCTGCGCGTAGCAGCGGCCAATATCGCCAAAGCCCGGGCCCAGGTCGAAGTGGCCGAGTCGCAGGGTGGCTTCAATGGTGGCATCAAGGCTGGCGCCCAGCGGCTGCAAGAGTCCGGCCAAGCCTTCTTGCTCCCAGAAAAAGTGCCTGTGGCCAACATCGGCGAGGCGATCATCAGCGCGTCGTACCAGTTCGATCTGTGGGGCACTTTCAAGCGCGGCACCGAGGCGGCCAAGGCCAATGCCGATGCAGTGCAGGCTGCGGCCGACACCGCGCGTATCACCTTGGTGGCTGACGTAGTCAAGGCTTACACCCAAGTGTGTTCGGCTAACGAGGAATACCACATCGCCCGCGAGTCCCTTGACCTGCAGCAGCAGAGCGTGACACTCAACCAGCGCCTGCGCGATGCGGGCCGCGGCGATGAAACTCAGGTCACCCGCTCGCAGACCCAGTTCAAGTCATTGCGCGCCGAGTTGCCGCGTTTCAAGGCTGAACGCGAAACGGGCCTCTACACCCTTGCGGCGCTGCTCGCCCAGCCTGTGGACAAGTTGCCCGCTGGCACCGCAGATTGCGCCGAGCTGCCGCGCCTTGCCCAGCTCGTGCCTGTGGGTGATGGTGCGGCTCTGCTCAAGCGGCGGCCGGACGTACGCCAGGCTGAACGGCAGCTGGCTGCCGCCACCGCTGAAATCGGCGTCGCCACCGGTGCGCTGTATCCGGATATCAGCATCGGGGCTCAGGTGGGCACAATCGGTATTCTCGAAGACCTTGGCGACCCGTCGACCAACCGCTGGGGTTTCGGCCCGCAGATCAGCTGGAGCATCCCCACCAACGGCACCCGCGCCCGCATTCGCATGGCCGAGGCGTCCACTCAGGCCGCCTTGGCGCATTTCGACGGCGTTGTGTTGAACGCTATCCGCGAAACCCAGACGCGTCTGGCGCAGTACAGCGCCCTGCTGGACCGGCGTGACGCACTGGTGGAGGCTGCGCAGTCGGCAAAGGAAGCGGCGGACCAAACGCATCGGTTCTACCAGGCGGGGCGCGCCTCGTTCCTGGCGGATTTGCAGGCGACCCGTACATACACCGATGTGCGCTCACAGTTGGCGGCGGCCAACAGCCAAGTGGCACTGGGGCAGATTGGCGTGTTCCTGGCCTTGGGTGGCGGCTGGAAGGACGCTGCCAGGCGTTGACTGCACGCTCCCCGAACTGCCTGGGGCCTAGCCTCAGGCAGGTGCAATCAATCCGCGTCAGAGTCAAACAACCGCGCCAACTCTACTCGCGCCTCCATGGCTGTCTGCATGACCTTGGCACGGTCATCGCGGACCAATCCCTGGGCTTGCAATACTTCTTCATCATGCTGGGCAAAGCGCTCGATGCGATCGGCCGCCTGCTCATTGCTCAAGCCAAGCCCGACCAGCGCTCTGCGGGTCATCTCCAAGCTTGAATAGAATGTTTCGCGAATCGGCTCGGCACCGACATCGGCCAGCTTGTGCACGTGCTGGCGATTGCGTGCCCGGGCCAGCACTTTCAAGTGTGGATATTGGCGTTTGACCCGTTCCGCTGTATGGATCGCCGCTTCAGGATCGTCGATGGTGATGATCAAATACTCAGCCTCGCCCACCTTGGCCGCATGCAGTACCTCGGGGCGCAAGGGGTCGCCGTAGAACACGGGTACCTGTTCGAACATGCGCGTCATTTCGATGGCGTCCACCGAGGTTTCCAAGGCAAGGAAGGGGATTTTCTGCGCCCGCAGAATGCGCGCCACGATCTGGCCCATGCGCCCCATGCCGACGATCACCACCCGCGGCGTGCCGGCGTCGATGGCTTTGTACTGCTCGGGTACCTCTCGCGCTGGTTGCGGGCGCTTCAGGGCGCGGGCGCAGGCAAGCATCAACAGCGGAGTGATGGCCATTGAAAGGGTGATGGTCATCAGCAGCAGGTCGTAGGTCTGGGTATCGAACAAGCCTTGATCCTTGCCCAACTTGAACACTACGAAGGCAAACTCCCCGCCAGCGGCCAGCACCATGCCCAAGCGCAGTGCGCTGGCGCTGTTCAGGCCGCCAGCCAGGCGCCCCACGCAAATCAGCAGCACTAGCTTCACGGCAACCAGCAGCAAGGTCAGGCCCAGCAGCACCCAGGGCATCTCAAGCAGCAGGCTCAGATTGGCACCCATGCCCACACTGATGAAGAACAGCCCAAGCAATAGGCCCTTGAACGGCTCGATCTGCGACTCCAGTTCGTGCCGGTATTCCGAGTCGGCCAAAAGCAAGCCTGCCAGGAAGGCTCCCAAGGCCATGGAGATGCCAGCTTCTTCCATCAGCCAGGCAGTACCGATGACCACCAGCAAAGCGGTGGCGGTGGATACCTCCGGCAGCCCGGTGCGGGCCACTGTGCGAAACACGGGGCGTAGTAGGTACCGGCCACCGATAATGACCACGGCGATACTGGCCAACACCCTTAGCCCATGTTGCAGGCTGTCGCCGTTGCTGCTGTCCGGGCCACTGGCGGCCAGCAGGGGCACCAGGGCGATCAGAGGGATAGCGGCGATGTCCTGAAACAGCAGGATGGCGAACGCCAAGCGGCCATGAGGGGCGTTGAGTTGTTTGTTTTCGGCCAGGCTTTGCAGGCCGAGGGCGGTGGACGACAAGGCCAGGCCCAGGCCGAGCACGACGGCTGCCGACAGCGACTGACCGAAGCCGAACAGCGCGATGGCACCGAGCACAGCGCCTGTCAGCAGCACCTGGGCAGCTCCGACGCCAAACACCGCCTTGCGCATCAGCCACAGGCGTTTGGGCGACAGCTCCAGACCGATGATGAACAACAGCAGGACCACGCCCAGCTCGGAAATGTGCGCAACGCTTTCGGTATCACGGATCAAGCCAAGCGCCTGGGGGCCAATGGCTACTCCGGCAAGCAGATAACCGATTACGGCGCCCAGTTGCAGGCGTTTGGCCAATGGGACGGCAACGACTGCGGCTAGCAGAAAAATTACCGCAGTCTGTAGAAGGCTGCCTTCGTGTGGCATTGGCTCGTACTCCATGAGCTGCCGGGGCAGCGATTGAACAAAGTTGCGGACCATTCTGGCGGTTGAGCACGGTTCAAACAATCTGCTGCCACGGAGAAACATTGTCCCTTCTAAGGTGACAATTAGAACTTCAGGTACGCCGTGCTTGGGATCTAGCTGCTCCCCGGCCTGTACTGCAATGCCTCGGCGAGGTGCCCTTTGCCGATCGACTGGCTGCCGTGCAAATCTGCCAGAGTACGGGCAACCTTCAACAACCGGTGCGCCGCACGTAAAGAAAGACTCAACCGTTCACAGGCGCTTTCCAGCCACGCTTGATCCGTCGCTGAAAGCGGACAATGTTGCCGCAGCCCCTCCAAGTCCAGAAACGCATTGGCGCAGCCTTGTCGCCGTTGCTGCACATCTCTCGCCTCGGCCACCTTGGCGGCCACATCGGCGCTGGTCTCACCGCTCGGCTGGTGGTTGAGCGTAGTGGTTTCGCGGGCGACGGTCAGGTGCAGGTCGATGCGGTCCAATAGCGGGCCTGACAGCTTGTTGCGGTAGCGTGCAATCTGCTCGGTGCTGCAGCGACAGCGACCAGTGGGGTCGCCTAAATAGCCGCAGGGGCAGGGGTTCATGGCAGCAACCAACTGAAAGCGCGCCGGGAAACGCACCTTGTCGCGAGCCCTGGCAATCACGATTTCGCCCGACTCCAGGGGCTCGCGCAGCACTTCGAGTACGCGCCTTTCAAATTCCGGCAGCTCGTCAAGAAACAGCACGCCATGGTGCGCCAGGGTGATCTCGCCAGGCTGTGGCCGGCTGCCGCCGCCAACCAACGCAGGCCCCGAGGCTGAGTGATGGGGGTGGCGAAAGGGCCGCTGCGGCCAGCTACTCAAGGGCGTGTGGCCACTGACTGATTGAATCGCCGCCACTTCCAGCGCCTCATGCTCGTCCAGGGGAGGCAACAGGCCAGGCAGACGGCTGGCGAGCAAGGTCTTACCCGTGCCGGGCGGGCCGGTGAAGAGCAGGTTGTGTGCCCCGGCTGCGGCCAGCAGCAAGGCCCGCTTGGCCGCAATTTGGCCTTGGACCTCGCTCAGGTCGGGATAGGGCTGCTGTTGCAGAACTAGGCCGTTGGCGGCATAGGCTGGCAACGGCACCTGGCCATTGAGGTGGGCCACCAACTCCAGCAGGTGGCCCACTGCATAAACCACCAACCCGCCAGCCAGGCTGGCTTCTTCGGCGTTTTCCCTTGGCACCACCAGCGCCCTGCCGGCCTGGCGTGCCGCCAGCGCTGCCGGCAACACACCCTGCACAGGGCGCAGCTTGCCAGACAGGGCCAGCTCGCCCAGGCATTCCAGCTCCGCCAGGGCTGGCAGCGGCACCTGGCCATCGGCAGCCAGAATGCCCAACGCGATGGCCAGGTCATAGCGCCCGCCGTCCTTGGGCAAGTCGGCAGGTGCAAGGTTCTGAGTGATGCGCCGCTGCGGGTAGTTCAGCCCGGAGTTCACGATAGCGCTGCGTACTCGGTCTTTGCTTTCTTTGACCGTGGTTTCCGGCAAGCCCACCAGAGTGAGATGGGGCAGGCCATTGGCTAGATGCGTTTCGACGCTGACCGCTGGGGCTTGTACGCCGACCTGAGCGCGGCTATGAACGAGGGCGAGGGACATGGACGCTCCTTGTTAGCAGAAACTGCCGCTTCCTGCGGCAGAGCAAGCATAGAGCCCTCAAGGTAAGGGAGGCGGTTGAAAGTGAGTCACGGCATGTCTCGCGAGGTTCTGAGCCTGCTGAGCACGCAGCGAACCCAAACGCCACCTCGTCCTCAGAATCGATAAATACTGGATCCAATACTTTGCGAAGCGCCTAGCTATGGCTTAGTGTTCATTAGCGACCTGTATTGCCATTGGATGGCAATACGACCTTTAAATGGACTTTAAGGTACAGCCCGTGCAAACCCTAATTCGCACCCGTCAACAGATCCGAGAACGGGTACAGGCCTCTGAATTCGCTGAACTGAACCGCCTGTTCGATGCACTTCAGGTTCAGTGGCGGCAGGCACCTCCCGGTGAGTGCCCTGCCTACCTCGAGGCGATAAAAGGCTACATGCTCGATCCTGACCTGCAGGGCGACAAGGCCCTGACCCACACCATCAACGCGTGGATCGAGGCATGCCCGCGGGCCTATCATCCCCAGGTGGTGATGGGCTTTCACTGTTTGAGCCGAGCCTGCCACATTCTCGATCAGGCCGGCCCGCGAAAGGTTTGCGCAGAGCGCTGGCTGGCTGCCGAACAGGCCTGTGAGCAGGGCGCTGCGCACTTTTTGCGGGCGATGCATCGCAGCACTCAACCGGTGGCCGCGGTGATTGGCATGCTGCACATCAGTGCATACCTGCGCGAGCCCGGCTGGTTGGTCGAGTTGTTCGCAGGGCAGGGGGCGCGTGATCGGCCCAGCCTGCACGCCGATGTGGAAGTGCAAGAGGCCGCTGCTCCGCTGTTGGTCAAATATGGCCTGGCCCCCTTGCTGGAGCTGCCCCAAGCATTGCCGTCCGGGTTGAGCCCTCGCCTGCTCGGGCAGGCGGAAAATGCTCGGGACTACTGGCTGCGCCAGGCTCTGGCTTGGTTTCCCGGCTGCTTCGAGGCGGTCGAGGCCTACGCCTCTTACCTCACGCCCCGATGGGGCGGCAGTGATGCGGCGGTCGACGCACTGGCCAGCGGCCCGCTGTGTCAGGGTTGGCCAGAGGCGCTGCGCAATGCGATTCGCTGGCTGGCCGTAGAGGACACTTTTTCGTTGCCGCAGGTCGCTGCCTGGCACAGCACCTTCGGCCAATGGGCCGAGCGCGAACTCAGGCCCAGGGAGCGTGCGACCCTGCTGGCCCGGCGGGGCGCCTTGCGGCGCAATACGATGCAGGATTATCCCGGCGCGATGCGCGATTTCGTCGATAGCGTCGCGCTTTACCCTGAACAAGGTTACCTCCCGGCCATCGGCGCATCCTTTCATAGCCTGGTGTGCCTGGCGCTGTTCAACGAGGCAGAAGACGCTGCACAGCTACTGCACAGGGTGATTGAGCGCCTGTGCGACGACCGTCGGCAGCCGGCGGCCTATGCGTTGCGGGCTGTGGGTCATCGCTTTGGGCTATGGGGTTTCGTGCAGTCTTGCGAACAGGCCCACCATTGGCTGCAATGGGCGGTCAAGCGCCCAAGCGGGCAGCACGAGTGGGGCTTCGAGGTGCTGGATGTACCACGCCTGCTCTGGGCTGCGAACATGCACGACGCAGCGTATTTTCTGTACGAAGGCTGCGCACAGTTGAAGCTTTCGGATGCAGCCATTGCACTCTACGATCTGCACCGGGGCTGGCTGGGCAATACGCCAAAGCACTACCTGAGCAATAAAGCTGCCGAACATTGGTTATTGCGCGCAGCCCAAGCAGGGCATCCATTGGCCAAGTTCAACCTGGCCTGTCAGCGAATGGCGCTTGCGCAAGGGCTGGAGGACCGCAAGGCAATGCTGGTGGTCAAGCGGTTTCTGCTGGACGCTGTCATTCATCCGCCGATCCATGCCAAGGCGCAGTTACAGCTGGGTATCTTACTGCGTCAGTATGGGGATACGTCTGAGCGCGTCCAAGCAGTCGGCTACCTGCTGGCGCTTAGCGAGCATCGTGACACCGGCATTGCTGCGCGCGCCTGTGCTGAACTCGGGCTGGCCTGGATGCAGGGCTACGGCACGCGAAAACAGAGCCGCTTTGCCGCTATCGAATGGGCCAATCGCGCCGTGGCACTGCAGTCCAACGACCCACTGATCGAAGCGATACAGGCAGAGATCCGTAACTCCCACAGCCGCGTCAAAACCCTGTTCACTGTGTGCGGCGCAGCGTTGTTTCGGGGCGACCTGCAGGCCTGCGAACTGCCGCCCAAGGTTACCGGCCAGCACCGAGCTTCGGCTTGATCCAAGCCCAGGCCGGCGCTTACTCCTGGGCTGCGGGGGCGAGTCGGGCTTCCAGCTCTGCGACCTGTTTCTCGAGGGCCTCCAGGCGAGCACGGGTGCGTGCCAAGACGACCATCTGGCTATCGAATTCTTCGCGGCTTACCAGGTCCAGCTTGCTGAAGGCACCTTGCATCAGCACCTTGAACTGGCTTTCCAGTTCGGCGCGAGGCTGGGCGGTGTCGCTGCTGAACAGGCGCGAGGCCTGGTCGCTCAGGGCGTCGAGAAGGGCTTTGGGCGCGAGCATGGTTCGGCTGTCCACTGATACTGAGAAATGGCCCGCAGTGTAACACGGGCCAACTTGGCACTTGATTACGCATCGCCCGGTATATGCGGTGCACCAGGCTGCTGCACTTTATTTGAGCAGCGCGCCCAATCAGCGCGCACCGAAATTGTGCATGATTGCCATAGTGGCGACTGGCCAAACCTCGGGAATTCACATAACTCGCTGTTTTGCAGCGCTTTAACGGAACTGGCAAGGTTTCTGCAATGACCTCTGCGAGCCATGCACTGATGCAGTTCCTTGTGACCAGGCAGTGCGCACGCGGAGCCGGATGCCGACGACGCGTTACAAAGCCAACCGCTGCGCTTAGACTTGAGACGGGTTTGTTTTCCTGGGGCAAGTCCACCAAATCGGGAGAGAGTTTCATGAAGCTAGTCACAGCCATCATCAAGCCGTTCAAGCTGGACGACGTGCGCGAGTCGCTGTCGGAAATCGGCGTGCAGGGCATTACCGTCACCGAAGTCAAAGGTTTCGGCCGGCAGAAGGGCCACACCGAGCTGTATCGCGGTGCGGAATATGTGGTCGACTTCCTGCCTAAGGTGAAGATCGACGTCGCCATCGACGACAAGGACCTTGATCGAGTGATCGAAGCCATCACCAAGGCGGCCAACACCGGCAAGATCGGTGACGGCAAGATCTTCGTGGTGAATCTGGAGCAGGCGATCCGCATCCGTACCGGCGAAACCGATACCGACGCGATCTAAAGCGCCGAACAAAGCCTCACCAAACCCAACGCCCCAGGAGAAAACAACATGACTCTGCGTAAGATCGCAGGGCTAGGAGCCCTATTGTCCCTCGTAATGCCCGGGCTCGCCCTGGCAGAGGAAACAGCCGCCCCGGTGCTGAACTCCGGCGATACCGCCTGGATGCTCACCTCCACAGCGCTGGTGCTGTTCATGACCATTCCAGGCCTGGCCCTGTTCTACGGCGGCATGGTGCGTTCCAAGAACGTGCTGTCGGTGATGATGCAGTGCTTTGCCATCACCGGCCTGATCAGCATTCTCTGGGTCATTTATGGCTACAGCATGGCCTTCGATACCGCTGGTATGGAAAAGGGCGTGCTGAACTTCAATTCCTTCGTCGGTGGCTTCTCCAAGGCGTTCCTCAGTGGTGTAACACCCGAGAACCTGACCTCGGCTACCGCGCTGTTCCCTGAAGCGGTATTCATCACCTTCCAGATGACCTTCGCCATCATCACCCCGGCGCTGATCGTCGGTGCCTTTGCCGAGCGCATGAAGTTTTCGGCGATGCTGGTGTTCATGGGCATCTGGTTCACCCTGGTCTACGCCCCGATCGCCCATATGGTCTGGAGCGGTGACGGTGCACTGATGTGGGATTGGGGCGTGCTCGACTTCGCCGGCGGCACCGTGGTGCATATCAACGCCGGTATCGCAGGCCTGGTCTGCTGCCTGGTACTGGGCAAGCGCAAAGGCTACCCGACTACCCCAATGGCGCCTCATAACCTGGGCTACACCTTGATGGGCGCGGCCATGCTGTGGATCGGCTGGTTCGGCTTCAACGCAGGTTCCGCCGCCGCCGCCAACGGCACCGCTGGCATGGCCATGCTGGTGACTCAAATCGCTACTGCCGCGGCTGCGCTGGGCTGGATGTTCGCCGAGTGGATCGGTCACGGTAAGCCGAGCGCGTTGGGCATTGCCTCGGGTGTGGTCGCTGGCCTGGTTGCCATCACCCCGGCTGCTGGCACCGTGGGCCCGATGGGCGCGTTGGTGATCGGCCTCGCCTCGGGCGTAATCTGCTACTTCTGCGCTACCACCCTCAAGCGCAAGCTGGGTTATGACGATTCGCTCGACGCTTTCGGCGTGCACGGCGTTGGCGGCATCATCGGTGCCATCCTCACCGGCGTATTCGCGGCACCGGCCCTGGGCGGCTTCGGCACGGTCACCGACATCGGTGCTCAGGTCTGGGTACAAGCCAAGGGCGTGATTTTCACCGTCGGCTATACCGCCATCGTCACCTACGTGATTCTCAAGGTGCTGGATATGGTCATGGGCCTGCGGGTCAACGAAGAAGAAGAGTCGGTCGGCCTCGACCTGGCTCAACACAACGAACGCGGCTACAACCTGTAATCGCAAGCTGCTAAAAATTTGCCCGGTTCGCCGGGCATTTTTTTGCCTGTTTTTCAACATTTGCCGCAGTGCAAACGGTTTATCCGCCACGTTCGCGACGTAGGCCAAAAACTTACAAGTCACAGGGCGTTTATGGAGCTTTGCTTTTTCCACGGGCGCGCTAGAATGCGCGCCGAGGGCTGTTTGACAAGGCCCGCGCGCTTCGCCAGCCTTTTGCTAGGCTTGCCAATAGCGTGTGGCCACTAGGGCGCCCAAAAATTTCCCAGGCCTGCCAACTGCAGGTTCTGTGGGGGCAAAACCTCCCATCAGGAGCCCCGCCCCCAAGGCAGTGGCCAGCCTACGGCCAGTTGAATTTTCGCTGGTGGCTGCCGGTCTACGGCTGCACCGGTCTATAACTAACCTGCTTTTTGCAAGTCATGAGGTAGAACATGAGCGACGACGATCTGGAAAATGATGACCTCGAAGTAGGCGACGAAGACGAGGCCGATGACGGCCTCGAAACGGCCGCCGATGATGTTGCCGAAGACGCTGGCGATGACGACAGCAGTGCGGCTCCGGTTGCCAAGGGCAAATCCAAGGCTGCCGTCTCGGTAGACGAAATGCCGAGCGTGGAAGCCAAGCAGAAGGAGCGTGATGCCCTGGCCAAGGCCATGGAAGAGTTCCTCGCTCGCGGCGGCAAGGTCCAGGAAGTCGAAGCCAACGTTGTCGCCGATCCGCCCAAGAAGCCGGACAACAAATACGGCAGCCGCCCTATCTAGTGGCTGCGCTAGAAAAGCCCGCCGTCGCTGCGGGCTTTTTTTTGTCTGAATTTCAGCCAGGTAAGTGCATCAGCACTGTCAGCGCCAGCGCGCAAGCACCTCGGGTAGCTGCGACAAACGCTGGATTTCTGCATCTGGAGCTTGCTCGCCAGCCCAGGCCTTGCTCTGCGGGTTGAACCACACTGCACGCAGCCCGGCGCGTTGGGCGCCAGCAATATCGTCGCCTGGGTGATCGCCGACGTGCACCGCGGCGCTGGCCTCAACCTCGCCACGCTTTAGCGCCTCGATGAACGGCGCCGGGTCCGGTTTGCCGATACCCAGGTCTTCGGCACAAAGTGCAAAGCGGAAGTAATCCGCCAAACCCAGCCGGCGCACATCGGCGTTGCCATTGGTGATCACGCCCAAAGTGTAATGCTGGCGCAGGATCTCCAGCAGCGGTTGTACCTCGGGGAACACTTCTACCTGATGGCGGGCATGCAAGAACACTTCGAAGCCTTCGTTGGCCAATGCCTGGGCCTGATTTTCGCTGTAGCCAACCGCCTTCAAGGCGTCTAACAGCACACGTCTGCGCAGGGCGCTGATGCGATGTTTAAGGCCCGGCTCGGCCTGTACCAGGCGTTCGCGGATGGCGAACAAATGTTCAACCGGCACACTCGCGAGCATGGGCGCGTTGGCTTCGAGCCAGTCGCGCAGCACGATCTCGGCGCTGGCAATCACAGGCGCGGTGTCCCAAAGGGTGTCGTCGAGGTCGAAAGTGATCAGCTTGATGCTCATGAGTCTTTGCCTTTGCTGCGTTTGGCCCGAGGGTGGGCGCTGTCGTACACCGCGGCCAAGTGTTGGAAGTCCAGGTGGGTATAGATCTGTGTGGTGCTGATGTCGGCGTGGCCGAGCATTTCCTGCACCGCTCGCAGGTCCTGGGACGATTCCAGCACATGGCTGGCGAAAGAGTGGCGAAGCATGTGCGGGTGCAGGTGCTGGCCCAGTTCACGCTCACCGGCGGTCTTTACCCGCAGCTGGATCGCGCGCGGGCTCATGCGCTTGCCCTGGCGGGTAATGAACACTGCGCTGTCGAGTGGACCACCGATACCGCGCAGCTTGAACCAGGCCTGCAACGCCTCGCGGGCCTTGCGGCCGACCGGCAGCACTCGGGTCTTGCTGCCCTTGCCCAGCACCTGCACAAGGCCTGCGGCCAAATCGAGCTGTTCGAGGTCAAGATTGTTCAGCTCCGACAGACGCAGGCCGGAGGAGTAGAACAGTTCGAGGATCGCCTGGTCGCGGCGAGCGATGAAGTCGTCGTCGACGCCGCCGTCGAGCAATTGCAGGGCGCGGTCAGTGTCCAGCACCTTGGGCAGCCGGCGCTCGCCCTTCGGTGCGCTCAGGCCCGTGGCCGGATCATGCTGGCACAGGCCCTCGCGATTGAGGTAGCGGTACAGGCCGCGCACCGCTGAGAGCAACCGCGCCAGGCTGCGCGAAGACTGCCCATGGTGGTGCTGGCGGGCGATGAGCTGGCGCAGTTGTGGCGCTTGCAGCGCGCCCCACCCGCCGATGCCTTGGCTGTTGCAGTATTCGATGACCTTGTCGAGGTCGCGGCGGTAGGCCAGCAAGGTATGTTCCGACACCTGGCGCTCGTTGCGCAGGTGAGCGCAATAAGCCTCCAGCTGGCTTTCCATCAGCGTACCGAGCGCAGCGGTTGGGTGACGCGGGGGACCACACGGCCAAGTACCTCGGCGATATAGCCAAGGAACAGAGTACCCACGCTGCTCTTGTAATGTTGAGGGTCGCGACTACCGATGGCCAGCACCCCATGCAGCCCCTGATATTCCAGCGCTGCGACCGCGCTGGAGCCTACCTCCTGCTGCTGGTCTTTGCCGAACAGGAAGGCCAGTTCATGTTCGCGCAGGTTGCCACTGACCGTCTTGCCGCCGCCTAATAGGCCGCCGATGGCTTGCTGGGCTTCGGCATTGCTCACCCAGCGGCCGACCGGCGCCGCGTGGTCGCCAAAGAGGATCAGGCTGACGAAGGGCACCTGAAACTCCTGGCGAAGGCTGTCTTCGACGGCCATCACCACTTCTTCTAGGCTCGCGGCATCGAGCAGGTCGAGAATCAGCCGACGGGTCTTGTCGAATAGCCTGTCGTTGTCGCGGGCCACGTCCATCAGTTGCGACAGGCGATGGCGCATCTCGATGTTGCGGTCGCGCAGCAGCTTGAGCTGGCGTTCCACCAGCGACACGCTGTCGCCGCGCTGGTGAGGGATGCGTTGCTCGACCAGCAGCTCGTCGTGCTCGGCGAAGAAAGTCGGGTGGGCACGCAAGTAGGCGACCACCGCTTCGGCGTTGAGCTCGTTGGGCTGCTGGGATACTGGCTGATCGGTCATGGCGGTTACTCGCTTAGAGACGAACCTGTCCTTCGAAAACCCGCACGGCAGGGCCGGTCATCAACACGGGCTTGCCCGGGCCAGCCCATTCGATGTTCAGGCGCCCACCCGGTAGGTCGAGGGTTACGGGTGAGTCCATCCAGCCCTGGCTGATGGCAGCCACGGCCGCGGCACAGGCACCGGTGCCGCAGGCACGCGTCTCGCCGGCACCACGCTCCCATACTCGCAAGTTGGCGCGGTGGCGGTCGATGACCTGAAGGAAACCGGCATTCACCCGCTGCGGAAAGCGCGGGTGGTTTTCGATTTTAGGACCCAGTTCATGGACCGGCGCCGAGTGCACATCATCGACGCGCAACACGGCGTGGGGGTTACCCATGGATACGGCGGCTATCGAATGCGACTGGCCGTCGACGTCGAGGGGGTAGCTCAGCGCCTGTTCATCGGCGATGAACGGGATATCTGCCGGAACGAAGCGCGGCGGGCCCATGTCGACACACACCTGGCCGTCGTTCTGCACGTCCAGTTCGATGATGCCGCCCTTGGTTTCCACGCGGATACGCTTCTTCGCAGTCAGGCGCTTATCCAGCACGAAGCGGGCGAAGCAGCGCGCACCGTTGCCGCACTGTTCGACCTCAGAGCCGTCGGCGTTGAAGATCCGGTAGCGGAAATCCACTTCCGGATTGCTTGGCGCCTCGACGATCAGCAGTTGATCGAAGCCGATACCGGTATGGCGATCGCCCCATTGCTTGGCGTGCTTGGGCTGGATGTGTGCGTGCTGACTGACCAGGTCCAGGACCATGAAGTCGTTGCCCAGCCCATGCATCTTGGTAAAGCGCAGCAGCATGGGTTCACTCCGGCAGCAGGCTTTCGCCAGCGTACAGTTCGGCGATGGTTTCGCGGCGACGGACTTCGAAAGCCTGCTCGCCGTCGACCAGGATTTCCGCGCAACGGCCACGGGTGTTGTAGTTGGAGCTCATGACGAAACCATAGGCGCCCGCCGACTGCACCGCCAGCAGGTCGCCTTCGACCAGGTTCAATACGCGGTCTTTGGCGAGGAAGTCGCCGGTCTCGCAGATCGGCCCGACCAGGTCATAGGCACGGCCTTCGCCGGCCCGCGGGCTGACCGCGCTGACACCCATCCAGGCCTGGTACAGGGCCGGGCGGATCAAGTCGTTCATCGCCGCATCGATGATGGCGAAGTCTTTGTGTTCGGTGTGCTTGAGGTATTCCACGCGGGTCAGCAGGGCGCCGGCGTTGGCCACGATGTAGCGGCCAGGCTCGAATACCAGGGCCAGGTCGCGGCTGCCGACGCGCTCGCGGATGGCTTTGATGTAGTCCGCCACCAGTGGCGGCTCTTCGTCGCGATAGCGCACACCAACGCCGCCGCCGAGGTCCAGATGGCGCAGGTGGATGCCGCACTCGGCCAGGCGATCTACTAGGGCAAGCAGACGGTCGAGGGCATCGAGGAATGGGTCGACGGTGGTCAATTGCGAACCGATATGGCAGTCGACACCGACCACCTCCAGGTTCGGCAACTGTGCGGCGCGCACGTAGATCGCTTCGGCATCGGCGATGGCGATGCCGAACTTGTTCTCTTTCAGGCCGGTTGAGATGTACGGGTGGGTGCCGGCATCGACGTCCGGGTTAACGCGCAGTGAGATCGGGGCGATCTTGCCCATCTGGGCAGCAACCACTTGCAGACGCTCGAGCTCGTCGGTGGATTCGACATTGAAGCAGTGAACGCCGACTTCCAGAGCGCGGCGCATGTCTTCGCGGGTTTTGCCGACGCCGGAGAACACCACGCGATCGGCTCGCCCGCCAGCGGCCAGCACACGCTCCAGCTCACCACCGGAGACGATATCGAAACCCGCGCCCAAGCGCGCCAGTACGTTCAGCACGCCAAGGTTGGAGTTGGCTTTGACGGCGAAGCACACCAGGTGCTCGGTGCCTTGCAGGGCATCGGTGTAGCTGCGGTACTGGGCTTCGATGTGTGCGCGCGAGTAAACGTAGGTGGGGGTGCCGAAACGTTCGGCGATGGCCGACAGGGCCACGCCCTCCGCGAACAGTTCACCGTCGCGGTAGTTGAAAGCGTTCATCTGATTTCCTTACTGCTCTGGCGTCTGCTCGGGCTCAATGGGCTGCTCGTCTTGCGGTTGGACCGCAGGCGCGTGCTGGTGCTGGTGCGAGCTTTTCGGGCCTTTGCCGTCTTTGCCGTCTTCTGGCAGATACAGAGGGCCCTTCTGACCGCAGGCCGAAACGAGGCAGGCAACCGCGACCAGCGCCGCGAGCGAGGAAATCAGGCGCTTCATGGGTGAAATCCTTTGAAATATGCAGTATTGCGCCCGAGTATACCGAGCGACCGGTGGATTGCCTATGCAAGAGCCGATCCGTCGGGCGGGCTATGCTTAGCTGCCATTAGCGTGACTGGTGGCGGCGCCTGGAGGGCTAAACCTTTGCATTCAGTGCTCGGCGCCCGTATCTTGCCGGGCTTGCCCGTAAAGCAGCCAATTTCGAGGTTCTTGCAATGAGTTTGAGCGAAGCGCGTTTCCATGATCTGGTCGACGCCACCCAACAGGCCTTGGAAGACCTGTTCGACGAAAGCGGCCTGGACCTGGACATGGAAAATTCGGCCGGCGTGCTGACAGTCAAGTTCGAAGGGGGGGCGCAGTTGATCTTCAGTCGCCAGGAGCCGCTGCGTCAGCTGTGGCTGGCTGACCGCTCCGGAGGCTTTCACTTCGACTACGACGAAGAGAGCGGCAAGTGGGTGTGCGAGAAGAGCGAGGAGCTCTTGGGCGAGATGCTCGAGCGTATTGTCTGGGAGCGGGCCGGCGAAAAGCTGGACTTCGACGAGATCTGACATGGCAAGCCAGGCGCGGCCGCCCAAGCCGCTGTACAGCAATGTAAGCCCTGCGGTGCCTTCACCCTGCATCAGCGTGTGCAGGCTCGATGAGCAGCGGGTCTGCACCGGCTGCCACCGGCACGTCGAGCACATTCGTGAATGGCGTTCGGCCGACGACGAGCGCCGCCGGCAGATTTGCCGCGAGGCCCAGGCGCTGCGCGCACGGGCTTGAGTATTTGCCCGGCTGTGGTAGTGTCGGGCTATGCGTCGGTGACGCGAAAGCATCCACAAACCCCGCCCTTGGGCGTAATGCTGTTCACTTAAGCCTAGAGGCTCGGCGTGAGCTCTTCGGTGGAGCGCAGATCGAGCGCCGCCCGCGCGGCGCATCGCGAGCTGC
>NZ_JBJJLN010000054.1:0-25145 GCF_046230725.1 Pseudomonas sp. KCJK9000
CTCTCGCCCGAACTAATTAACTCGTTGAATCTCAAGGAGTTTTTCGTTCCGATGTCGCTGGAAGTGGGGCGCATTATAAGGGGATTCGAAAGCCCGTCAACCTTTAATTTCAAGAAAGTTCAATATTGCTGAAAAACGAAGCGGGGGCCTAACGGCCCCCGCTTTTCTATATAACTGCGGCGCTTCGCAAACGCTGGATATCATCGGCACTTATGCCCAGCACCTGCGCCAGCACGGTTTCCGTATGCTCGCCAAGTAACGGTGGCGCATGGCGGTACTCAACTGGCGTTTCGGAAAGCCTGATTGGGCTCGCCACCAGCGGCACGCTTCCCGCCAAGCCATGAGGCATCGAAACCGCCAACCCACGAGCCAGCACCTGAGGGTCCTGGAACACCTGTGCGAGGTCATTGATTGGCCCGCAAGGCACACCTGCAGCTTCCAACTGGCTCACCCACTCTGCGGTCGTCTTGAAAACCGTAGCCTGACGAATCAAAGGGATCAACTCAGCACGGTTCGCCACTCTCTGCTTATTAGTAGCGAAGCGCGGGTCATCCGCCCATTGCGGCTGACCGGCAACCTCGGCGAACTTGCGGAACTGACCATCATTGCCCACAGTGAGAATGAAGTCCCCATCTGCCGTGGGGAAGTCCTGATACGGCACGATATTAGGATGAGCATTCCCAAGCCGCCGCGGCGCAGTACCGGTTGCCAGATAGTTCATCGCCTGGTTGGCCAGGCAGGCCACCTGAACATCAAGCAGGGCCATGTCGATATGCTGCCCGACACCATGCTGATCGCGGTAGGCGAGGGCAGCCAGTATCGCGACCGTCGAGTACAGCCCGGTAAGAATGTCGGTGAGCGCTACGCCTACCTTTACCGGCCCAGCACCGTCCTCTCCATCCGGGCGACCGGTCAGACTCATAAGCCCACCCAGGCCCTGAATCATGAAATCATAGCCGGCACGCTTGGCGTAGGGCCCGGTCTGGCCGAAGCCAGTGATCGAGCAATAGATAAGCCGCGGGTTGATCGCCTTCAGGCTCTGGTAATCCAACCCGTAAGCGGCCAGCCCACCGACCTTGAAGTTCTCGATGACGATATCTGACTCGCCCGCCAGTTCACGCACCAGGCGTTGACCTTCGGGCTGGGTGAAATCAATAGTCACCGACCGTTTATTGCGGTTTGCCGAAAGGTAATAGGCAGCCTCACTGGTGCTCTGACCATCGGCATCCTTGAGGAAGGGCGGCCCCCAGAAGCGGGTGTCGTCGCCAGTACCGGGGCGCTCGACCTTGATCACATCAGCGCCGAGGTCGGCCAGGATCTGGCCAGACCAAGGCCCCGCCAACACTCGAGAAAGGTCCAACACTCGCAGATGAGATAGCGCGCCCATGCTGGCTCCTTATCAGTAGAAGGCCTGAATGCCGGTTTGCGCCCGCCCCAGGATCAGCGCATGCACATCGTGGGTGCCCTCATAGGTGTTGACCACTTCGAGATTGACCAGGTGCCGGGCTACACCGAACTCATCGGAGATACCGTTTCCGCCGAGCATGTCGCGGGCCATCCGGGCTATATCGAGGGCCTTGCCACATGAGTTGCGCTTCATGATCGACGTGATCTCCACCGCCGCAGTGCCTTCGTCCTTCATGCGCCCCAGACGCAGGCAGCCTTGCAGCGCCAGGGTAATTTCCGTCTGCATATCGGCCAGTTTTTTCTGGATCAGTTGGTTAGCAGCCAGCGGCCGACCGAACTGCTGGCGGTCCAGAGTGTACTGGCGGGCGGTGTGCCAACAGGCCTCCGCAGCTCCGAGCGCACCCCAAGAGATGCCATAGCGGGCCGAGTTCAGGCAGGTGAACGGACCTTTCAAGCCACGCACCTGCGGGAAAATGTTCTCTTCTGGAACAAATACATTGTCCATGACGATTTCGCCGGTGATGGAGGCACGCAACCCAACCTTGCCATGGATTGCCGGGGCGCTGAGACCTTCCCAGCCTTTCTCCAGGACGAAGCCACGAATATCGCCAGCGTCATCTTTGGCCCACACAACGAACACATCGGCGATAGGGCTGTTGGTGATCCACATTTTGCTGCCACTGAGCCGATAGCCGCCATCGACCTTCTTCGCACGGGTAATCATCGAACCTGGATCGGAGCCATGGTTAGGCTCGGTCAGGCCAAAGCAACCAATCCACTCGCCAGTGGCCAACTTGGGCAGGTACTTCTGCTTCTGTGCCTCTGTGCCAAATTCATTGATTGGCACCATGACCAGCGAAGACTGCACGCTCATCATCGAACGGTAGCCGGAGTCGATGCGCTCCACTTCCCGAGCAATCAGCCCGTAGCACACATAATTGAGGCCGCTGCCACCGTATTGTTCAGGGATGGTCGCCCCGAGCAAGCCAACCTCACCCATCTCACGGAAAATAGCCGGGTCGGTTTGTTCGTGACGGAAAGCTTCCAGCACACGCGGAGCCAGCTTGTCCTGGGCGAACTGGTAAGCGCTGTCACGGACCATACGCTCCTCTTCAGTCAGCTGCTGATCCAGCAGCAGCGGGTCGATCCAGTTGAAGCTTGCTTTACCGGCCATAAGCGAAATCCTCGAAATAGGGGAGCAGTTTCTTGTGCCATTGATCCTAGGCCCGATCTAGCAACGCTACAAACGAGGATTGCGCACGTATCAGTGATATTTTGTCACTCCGAAACACTGAAAACAGCCATACCCATGGCTCAATGAGTGAGGTTACCGTACATGCGGCGCAAGATTCCTAGTACTACAGCGCTGGTCTGCTTCGAGGCGGCGGCACGCCATGAGAGCTTCACCAAGGCCGCTCAGGAACTGGCGCTGACCCAGGGCGCCGTCTGTCGTCAGATCGGCGCACTCGAAGCCTTTCTCAACGTCGAGTTGTTCAGGCGCTCTCGCCGCGGTGTGCGCCTGACCGAAGCTGGGCTGTCGTATAGCAGGCGAGTTGCTACGCAACTGGATGCCGTGGAGCGAGACACTTTGTCGGTGATGCGTCAGCAGGGCGCTAACGTAATCGAACTGGCCGTAGTTCCCACATTCGGCACCCAATGGCTGCTACCACGACTTAAGGATTTTCAACAAAGGCATCCAGAAGTCACAGTCAACCTGACCAACCGTACCCGGCCATTCCTGTTCGCCGACACGCCCTTCGATGCCGCCATCTACTTCGGCGACGCCGATTGGTCGGGCACGCAGTCCCATCGCCTGATGGGTGAAAACCCCATGCCGGTGTGCAGCCCGGCCTTGCTGTATGGGCAAGGGGGGCTGGAGGCTGAGCAAATAGCCAGACTACCGTTGCTGCAACAAACCACCAGGCCCTATGCATGGCGCCAATGGTTCAATGGCCTAGGCCTGAATATAGCCGGCGACATGAATGGCCCGCGCTATGAGCTGTTCTCCATGTTGGCTCAAGCGGCGATGCATGAGATGGGTATCGCCCTGATTCCGCCTTTCCTCATTCAGCGGGAATTGGAGCAGGGGAGGCTGGTAGTCGCTAACAGGTACGCACTGTCTAGCGACAGGGCCTACTATCTGATGATTCCAGAGCGCAAGGTTGAGTCCGCCTCGCTTCGCGCCTTCAGGGACTGGCTTGTCAGCCAGGCGCGGCTCTACATCGCCTCAGAGCGATCTGAAGCAGCAAACCTACCCCTGTAGTCAATTATTTTGAACACCTACAGATGTAATTTAATGTCGCATTGAAGACAACTGTTCCGGTGAATCGAAAAACCCTTTGAAAGCCCCTAAAAATGGGGCTTTCAGCAGTATTTACGACATCTACCGAGCAATTCGCGAAATCATCGCAAAAATTTCGAAATCTCCCCTAATCTGCCAATAGCCCATGTTTTATGGGCTGCGACCCATTGCTTGCGACATACGGTCACAGGGTGACTTGTAGTTTTAACTTCGTTTCGCTTCATAACTGGTTGAAGGCCTCTGGGTTCGCCTGCAAAATGCGTCGCCCGTCCTGGATTCGGCGGGCTCGGCGCTCAACAGCCGCCCCAGCGCACCATCCGCAGTGCGCTGGTTTCTACAAATACAAAAGGTCACCGCAGGAGAAATAGTCGTGCACATTGGTGTTCCTCTCGAGACGCAGACCGGTGAGACAAGGGTCGCTGCGACCCCAGAAACCCTCAAGAAACTGATTGGCCAGGGCCATCAGGTTACCGTCCAACGGGGGGCAGGCCTGAACGCCAGCATTCCGGACAGTGCCTATGAGGCCGTGGGTGCTTCCTTGGGAAGCGCAGCCGATGCCTACGGCGCCCAATTGGTGCTCAAGGTGGTGGCACCCAACGACCAGGAACTCGCCCTGATCAACAGTGGCAGCCTCTTGTTGGGCATGCTCAACCCCTTCAACAGCGAACTGATCAGCAAAATGGCCGAACGCGGAATCACCGCCTTCGCCCTGGAAGCTGCGCCGCGCACCTCACGGGCGCAAAGCCTGGACGTGCTGTCATCACAGGCCAACATCGCCGGCTACAAGGCAGTGTTGCTGGCCGCTCATCATTACCCCCGCTTCATGCCCATGCTCATGACCGCCGCCGGTACCGTCAAAGCTGCACGAGTGCTGATTCTGGGCGCGGGGGTTGC
This sequence comes from Pseudomonas sp. KCJK9000, assembly GCF_046230725.1. Lineage (NCBI taxonomy): Bacteria > Pseudomonadati > Pseudomonadota > Gammaproteobacteria > Pseudomonadales > Pseudomonadaceae > Pseudomonas > Pseudomonas sp. KCJK9000. The sequence continues at coordinate 4,604 of NZ_JBJJLN010000054.1, forward strand.
CGGGTTACAGGCGATTGCCACGGCAAAGCGCCTGGGTGCGGTGATCGAGGCGTCCGACGTACGCCCAGCGGTGAAGGAGCAGATCGAGTCGCTAGGCGCCAAGTTCATCGATGTGCCTTACGAAACCGATGAAGAGCGTGAATGCGCCGAGGGTGTCGGCGGCTACGCCCGGCCGATGCCGGCCAGCTGGATGCAACGTCAGGCCCAGGCGGTGCACGAACGGGCCAAGCAGGCCGATATCGTCATCACCACCGCTTTGATCCCAGGCCGCAAAGCACCGACATTGCTTAGCGCCGAGACAGTGGCGCAGATGAAGCCAGGCTCTGTGGTCATCGACTTGGCAGCCGCCCAAGGCGGTAACTGCCCGCTGACCGTTGCCGACCAAGTGGTACAGGCCAGTGGTGTGACCATCGTCGGCCCAACCAACCTGCCGGCGCAGGTGGGTGCCGATGCCTCGGCGCTGTATGCGCGCAACCTGCTGGACTTCATGAAGCTGCTGTTCGACAAGGACGGCGCGCTGGTCATCAACCTCGAAGACGACATCGTCGCGGCCTGCCTGATGTGCCGCGATGGCCAGGTCGTCCGCAAGAACGGCTAAGGAGCACGACAAATGGAAGACATGCTGATTTCTCACGGCATCTACAACCTGATCATCTTCGTGCTGGCCATCTATGTGGGCTACCACGTGGTGTGGAACGTTACCCCAGCCCTGCATACCCCGTTGATGGCAGTCACCAACGCCATCTCGGCGATCGTCATCGTCGGCGCCATGCTGGCCGCAGCCCTCACCGTGACCCCGGCCGGCAAGCTGATGGGCACTCTGGCTGTGGCATTGGCTGCGGTCAATGTGTTCGGTGGCTTCCTGGTCACCCGTCGCATGCTCGAAATGTTCAAGAAAAAAACCAAAAACGAGGCGCAGAAGTAAGCATGAGCATGAATCTGGTAACGCTCCTCTACCTCGTCGCCTCCATATGCTTCATCCAGGCGCTCAAGGGCCTATCGCACCCGACTACCTCGCGGCGCGGCAATCTGTTCGGCATGATCGGCATGGGGATCGCGATCCTTACAACCGTTGGCCTCATCTATAAGCTTGCGGCGCTCTCGGTTGGTAACGGCGGGGCTACAGCCGGCATCGGCTACGTCATCGTTGGTTTGCTGGTCGGCGGCACCGCAGGCTCCATCATGGCCAAGCGCGTCGAGATGACCAAGATGCCGGAGCTGGTGGCCTTCATGCATAGCATGATCGGCCTGGCTGCGGTATTCATCGCCATCGCCGCCGTGCTGGAGCCACAATCGATGGGTATCGTCGCTGCAATCAGCGACCCGATCCCCACGGGTAACCGCCTGGAGCTGTTCCTGGGGGCGGCCATCGGTGCCATTACTTTCTCCGGTTCGGTGATCGCTTTCGGCAAGCTGTCGGGCAAGTACAAGTTCCGTCTCTTCCAAGGCGCGCCCGTACAGTTCAGCGGCCAGCACAAGCTGAACCTCATTCTCGGCTTGACGACTATCGCTCTTGGCCTGCTGTTCACCTTTACCGGGCACTACAGCGCCTTCACCCTGATGCTGGTACTGGCCTTCATCATGGGTGTGCTGATCATTATTCCGATCGGCGGTGCCGACATGCCGGTGGTGGTGTCAATGCTCAACAGCTATTCGGGATGGGCTGCCGCCGGTATCGGCTTCTCACTGAACAACTCGATGCTGATCATTGCCGGCTCCCTGGTGGGTTCGAGCGGTGCGATCCTCTCGTACATCATGTGCAAGGCGATGAACCGCTCGTTCTTCAATGTGATCCTTGGTGGCTTTGGTGGCGATGTCGATGCTGGCGCCGCACAAGGGTCGGAGGAGCAACGCCCGGTGAAATCCGGTTCGGCCGACGATGCCACGTTCCTGTTGAGCAACGCCGACAGCGTGATCATCGTTCCGGGCTATGGCCTGGCGGTAGCGCGCGCCCAGCACGCACTCAAGGAGCTGACCGAAAAGCTGAGCCACAACGGCGTGACCGTGAAATACGCCATTCACCCGGTGGCAGGGCGCATGCCTGGGCACATGAACGTACTGCTGGCCGAGGCCGAGGTGCCATACGACCAGGTGTTCGAAATGGAGGACATCAATGCCGAATTCGGCCAAGCCGATGTGGTGCTGGTACTGGGCGCCAACGACGTGGTCAACCCGGCGGCGAAGAACGATCCCAAGTCACCCATTGCCGGGATGCCTATCCTCGAAGCGTTCAAAGCCAAAACCATCATTGTCAACAAGCGCTCCATGGCCAGCGGTTATGCCGGTTTGGACAACGAACTGTTCTACCTAGACAAGACCATGATGGTATTCGGTGACGCCAAGAAGGTCATCGAGGACATGGTCAAAGCGGTGGAGTGACAACCACCACGGCAAACCAGCGTAACTAAAACAAGCCCCGAGCCAGAATCTGCCGGGGCTTTTTTTGTTGATCCGGATCAACGGCTCTATTCTCAGGCTTCTCATACGACCATGGTCGCGGGACGGCATGGGGCGAAATCTCTAGACTGCGCTGCAGTAGTTTCAGTAGCCCGAGATAACAATCCATGTACCGTGATCGTATCCGCTTGTCCTCCCTGCACAGCAAGGTAATGAGTGCGGCTGATGCCGCTGGTCTGATCGAGGATGGCATGACCGTCGGCATGAGCGGTTTCACCCGCGCCGGCGAAGCCAAGGCTGTGCCCCATGCCTTGGCCGAACGCGCCAAGCTGTCGCCGCTGAAAATCAGCCTGATGACCGGCGCCAGCCTGGGCAATGACCTTGACAAGCAACTGACCGAAGCCGGCGTACTGGCTCGTCGCATGCCGTTCCAGGTCGACAGCACCCTGCGTAAGGCGATCAATGATGGCCAGGTGATGTTCATTGACCAGCACCTCTCGGAAACCGTCGAGCAGTTGCGCAACCAGCAGCTCAAGTTGCCGGATATCGCGGTCATCGAAGCGGTGGCCATCACCGAGCAGGGCCATATCGTGCCGACCACCTCGGTGGGCAACTCGGCCAGCTTCGCAATCTTCGCCAAGCAAGTGATCGTCGAGATCAACCTGTCGCACAATACCAATCTCGAAGGGTTGCACGACATCTATATCCCGACCTATCGCCCGACGCGCACGCCGATCCCGCTGGTCAAAGTCGATGATCGGATTGGCAGCACCGCAATCCCGATCGACCCTGCAAAAATCGTCGGCATCGTGATCAGCGACCAGCCCGACTCTCCATCCACCGTGCTGCCGCCGGATAACGAAACCCAAGGCATTGCCGACCACCTCATCGACTTCCTCAAAAAAGAAGTGCAAGCGGGGCGCATGACCAACAGGCTCGGGCCCTTGCAGGCTGGCATCGGCAGTATCGCCAACGCAGTCATGTGTGGCCTGATCGAATCGCCGTTCGAAGACCTGACCATGTACTCGGAGGTACTGCAGGATTCGACCTTCGACCTGATCGACGCCGGCAAGCTACGCTTCGCCTCGGGCAGCTCGATCACCTTGTCGACCCGCCGCAACGCCGACGTGTTCGGCAACCTGGAGCGTTACAAAGACAAGCTGGTCCTGCGCCCGCAGGAGATCTCCAACCACCCCGAGGTGGTGCGCCGCCTGGGCATCATCGGTATCAACACGGCGCTGGAGTTCGACATCTACGGTAACGTCAACTCGACGCACGTGTGCGGCACTAGAATGATGAACGGCATCGGTGGCTCGGGTGATTTTGCCCGCAATGCTCACCTGGCGGTATTCGTCACCAAGTCGATCGCCAAGGGCGGAGCTATTTCCAGCGTCGTTCCGATGGTCAGTCACGTAGACCATACCGAGCACGATGTCGACATCCTGGTTACCGAGCAAGGCTTGGCTGACCTACGCGGCCTGGCCCCCCGAGAGCGGGCTCGAGCAATCATCGACAACTGTGTGCATCCAGATTACCGCGCGGCACTGAACGATTACTTCGAGCGCGCCTGCCAACGTGGTGGCCACACCCCGCACATCCTGCGCGAAGCATTGAGCTGGCACGAAAATCTTGAAGAAACAGGACGCATGCTCGCCAGCTGAGTCCGTACCCACCCGCATCATTCAGGCCTTGTTGCACCCGCTGGGAGCCAAGGCCTGAACAGTTGACTCTCCCGCCTAAACACTTACGCAGCAAATCCCATAAAACTGTACTTCTGTACCGGTATTATTCGCGCCGCGTCGGGGTTAAAACAGCGAAAACCCCATAAATCGCACCAAAAACGAGCACACCAGTACAGTTTCGCCTATTTCGAGTGCAACAGTAGGGTTAAACAGTTAACTGGCCCATCTCATTACTGTTGAACTGTATCTACTGTTATGGACAGCAGGGGAGGATCATTGGCATCAGTTAAATCACTACCTAATCCCGCCATAAGCGGAAGGATGAAGCATCATGGAACGTACCCTCAGTTCCGGTCTGGTTTTTGAAAGCAATGCCCAGCAGTCCCAGGCCTCCCTGCCACTGCGCGCACTCTCCACTCTGCTGCTGTGGCAGCGTCGCATGTCGAGCCGCCGTCAACTGGCCCGCTTGGACGCCCGCCTGCTTGCAGACGCCGGTATCAGCGAGTCGCAGCGTTACGAAGAGCTGAGCAAGCCATTCTGGCGTTAAGCTTTGCTTGTCGGCTCTAGCCGGCACAGCTAATTTCCCGAAACCCGTTGCAGGAGACTGCAACGGGTTTTTTTTTGCCTGCAGATTGGGATGAGGGAGAATCATTCTGCGACAGGTACAGTTAGTGAATTTTCACCAATTACCATAACAGTTGCACGCTGCAACGGTCGTCTGACCTTGCAAGGGGTGACCCCGTGACACGTTTCGCTTAGCATTCTGTCAGTTACGGTTGTCAAACCCGTACCGTAACGGGCAGTGCCAACGTCCATAGAGCAGAACCCTACCCAGGAGCAAACCGACATGTCCCACAAATATCTGATTGGTGCCGCTCTGTTGCTCGGCTTGGTCAGCACTGCCAACGCCAGCAGTTTCGTCGTCACCACCGACGCCGTAGTCCGAGCCGTTGCCGCCTCCACCGACGCGACCTCAGACCTGACCTCATCTCTACGCGACGACAAAATCGTCCAGGCCGCGCGTGACGACGCCGCTAGCTTCGTGGGTAGCCAAGGCGCTATCCGTGGTGCCCGGCTGGAAAGTGCTTTACTGCACATCCGTTCGACCCAGCCACAACTGCAAGCCAGTGACGCCCAGTTGGCCCAGGCAATCCTGGCAATTTGACGATCACCTTGTCAGGCAGGCGCGTAGGCCAGGGCCTTCGCACTTGCGCTAGCCTTAGCTGCTCATTCATCCAGCCGCCGAACATGCTCATGCGTTATCTGTTGCCGTTACTGTTGACCGCTGGCATGGCCAGCGCCCAAGCCATGGATACCACCACCCAAGGCCTTGTCATTACTGGCTACGTGACCAGCCAAGTCACCACTGCCCCGTTCGATCGCAAGTTGGTCGGGCAAGCTCGGGACGACGCCGCGGTCTTCGTTGCCACAGATGGTTTGATACGCGGGGCGCGTCTGGAAGCCGCGCTCGACTCGCTGCGGCACACTGGTGTACGGCAATCTGTCGGCGACCTTGAACTGGCAGAAGCGATTCTCGTCCAATAAACAATCCTTACTCCCTGTATTCTTCGGAGATGCTCCATGCGTAAATCGCTGATTGCCGCTTCCCTCGGCACGTTGCTGCTGGCCGATCTGGCCCATGCACAGACCCTGGTGGCCACCAGCAACATCATCGTGCGTGCCTTTGGCCGCTCGATCGACTTCACCTCTGACACCACAACCTCGATCCGTGATTCCAAAGTTGTGCGCGAAGCACATGACGATGCCGCCAGCTTCGTCGCGAGCAACGGTGATATTCGTGGCGCGCAACTGGAAGCGGCTTTCAGCACCTTGCGCGAGCGCGTACCTCAGGCGCGTGACGCCAGCGATCAGGTACTGGCAGAAGCCATCCTCGCACTGTGAAGCGCGTGCGTGCCTGGCTGCTCGGCTGCGCTCTGACGCTGCTAGGCACTCCCGCTTTTGCCGACCTGCAGCTCGAACTGCAGGCGGCAGGCCTGTCCTCACAACAAGCCCTAGCCAGCCAGGCATTGCTCGACGAGGCCATGGCGAAGCTGCCCCCACGCTTCAAGCAACAGCTTGATCGCCGCGTGCCGGTCAGCTGGAGCGACAACATGCCAGCCGACGCCTACGGTCAGGCATCCCTGGTTTCCACGTTGCAGCTCAACCGTCGCCTCTTACCGGGGCTGGCCGATGGCAGTGCAGCCACCCAACGCACCAACCGCCCCCATGGCACTGTGCGCGAAGAACTGCTCGCAACCGTGCTGCACGAGCTTACTCATATTTACGACCGCGCACGCCTGTGGCCCAGCACGGAGCGCTCGCTGATCGCCCGTTGCGCCCGCCAGCAAAACACGGTGGGCAAAATCGGCCAGCTCCCGGCGTGCCGCGGCCAGGCAGAGCGCCGCTTCACGCTGAGCGATGACCCTCGCTTGCTGGACCTGGCCGGTTGGCCGCAATACGTTGGGCGCCGAGGTGAGCGTGAACAGCACAACGCCCAGTTCATGCGCAGCCCAGACAGCTACGAGCTGAGCAGCCCCAAGGAATACATCGCGGTCAACATGGAGTACTTCCTCCTCGACCCGAGCTATGGGTGCCGTCGACCGGCCCTTAACCAGTACCTGCGTGATCACTTCGGCTGGGCGCCACAGCAGAACACCTGCGCCAAGGGCCTGCCGTTCATCAACGCGGGCAGTGATTTTGCCCGCCAGCCGCTGGGTGAAATCGATCCCGAACGGGTCTATCAGGTCGACTTCCTGCTTGCCGAAGCCAATCAGAACCTGGTCAGCCGCTGGGGGCACAGCATGCTGCGCCTGGTGATCTGCAAGCCTGGTCGCCCACGTGGCCCCGACTGCCGTCTGGACCTCGACCAGAGCCTGGTGCTGTCCTACCGGGCCTTCGTCAACGATGTGCAGCTATCCAGTTGGGATGGGCTGGTCGGTGTCTACCCGTCTCGGCTGTTCGTATTGCCGCTGGGTCAGGTCATCGATGAATACACTAAAACAGAACTGCGCAGCCTGGCCTCGGTGCCGCTGAAGCTCAACCGCGAAGAGATCGAAAACCTGGTACGCCAGGCTGCCGAGATGCACTGGAGCTACGATGGCAATTATTGGTTCCTGTCCAACAACTGCGCCGTGGAATCCTTGAAGCTGCTACGCAGTGGGACTGCCAACCCAGGCCTGAACGACCTCGATAGCATCATGCCGAACGGGTTGCTGGCGGTGCTCAAGGGCAGGGGACTGGCCGATACCAGTGTGCTCGATGACCCCCGGGAGGCTTTGCGCCTGGGTTATCGTTTCGATTCCTACCGTGAACGCTATCAGGCCATGTTCGATGTGCTGAGAAAGCAGCTACCAATCAAGCAGACCGAAGTCGAGGACTGGCTGGCGCAAGATGCAGAGCAAAGGCGCCCCTGGTTCGACAAGGCCGACCTGCGCACCAGTGCTGCCTTGCTTCTGCTCGAACAAGCCAGCCTGCGCCGGCAGCTGCTGCTAGCACAAGATGAAGTCAAGCAACGCTATTTGAACGCTGCAGCGATAAAGGACGGCAATATCAACAAGGCTGACGAAACGCTAAGGCAGATGCTCGCCAACAGTGGCTTCCTAAGCCGCCCGGCCGAGTTGCTCGACAGCCAGGGCTATGGCTTGCCACAACCGCAAGAGCGCCGTCACCTGGAGCAGGTCAGTGCCGAGCGCCAGGCAAAACTGCTGCGCCTGAGCAATGACCTGGATAAAGAGGTGAGGGCGCTGCTGGAGCCGTCGCGGGCCAAAGAAATCGCTGCGGTGGAAACCAATGTGAAACAGATCGGTGTGCACCTGCGGGCGTTGCACAAGGCCGCTGGCGGCCTGCAGCTGCCCTGATACCCGCAACCGGCCGTGAGCGGCTGATGCCGCCCAGGGCCGGCTAACCCAGCGCACTGCTAAAGGTTTTCCTCAGGCTCCCCAGGCAGCTGCTCATCCAGGTGCAGCCAAGGCAGCTTGCTGGAAGTCCAGATATGTCGCTTGGCGGGTACCTGCTCCGGGTGATCCAGGGTTGCGACTGTCACATCGATGCTACCTGGGCTGTGCTCGGTCACCAGGGCCACGTGGGCACCACATTCCCCGCAGAAGTAGCGCTTACAACTGGCCGGCGCCATGTAGCACTGGGGCCTTCCCGCCAACCATCTGAAAGCAGAACGGGGCAGGGTGACCCAGGTCACCACCAACCCACCGCTGACCCGCCTGCAGATCGAACAATGGCAATGGGCGGCATCTGCCAACTCGCCCTGCAGCCGATAACGTAAAGCGCCGCAATGGCAGCCACCCTCGTGCATGTCCTGCATCACCTACCTCCCGTCGCCGTCTTTGCGGCGAAAGCTGGCTGAAAGCTTGCCCCCCTAGGATAGCCCCCACTACCGGCACAAGACCGGTCAGCCAGGGCATCGAAACCTATTCGAGCGCTGGCCCATCAACAACAACAATGGTGATTTCTGATGTCTTCCTGCGCCCGCCGTTCTGCACTAACCTTCCGCACGCTCCTGGCACAGCGTCAAACACGCTGACCCGCCCGAATCGAAAACCCTTTCGCCGCGCCCCGCCTGGAGTATTGCCATGCTGACCTTCCTCGGCTTTGCCATGGTCATCACCTTCATGTACCTGATCATGACCAAGCGCCTTTCGGCCTTGATCGCGCTGATCCTGGTACCGATCCTGTTCGCCCTGTTCGGTGGTTTTTCCGCCAAGATCGGCCCAATGATGCTCGAAGGCATCAGTAAGCTCGCACCCACTGGTGTGATGCTGATGTTCGCCATCCTCTACTTCGCCCTGATGATCGACTCCGGCCTGTTCGACCCGGCCGTGCGCAAGATCCTCAAGCTGGTCAAGGGTGACCCGCTAAAAGTCTCGGTCGGCACTGCGGTGCTGGCTCTGGTCGTGTCCCTCGACGGTGACGGCGCCACCACCTACATGATCTGCTGCGCCGCCATGCTGCCGCTGTACAGCCGTCTGGGCATGAGCCCGCGAATCATGGCCGGCCTGATCATCCTGGCCGGCGGCGTGATGAACATGACCCCGTGGGGTGGCCCGACCGCCCGTGCTGCCAGCGCTCTGCACGTGGACCCGTCGGACATCTTCGTACCGATGATCCCGGCGATGGCCTTTGGCGTGGTGGCAATCCTTGCCATCGCCTACATGTATGGCAAGCGTGAGCGCGCACGTCTGGGTGAACTGCACTTGCCGACCGATGACATCGACCACAGCGACATCAGCGTGTCGCAGTTCCCTGAAGCGCGCCGCCCCAAACTGATCTACTTCAATGGGGCCCTGACCGCCGCCCTGATGGTGGCCCTGATCGCCGGCGTGCTGCCGCTGCCAGTGCTGTTCATGATTGCCTTCAGTATCGCCATGATCGTCAACTACCCATGCCTGCAACAGCAGAAGGACCGCATCGGGGCCCACGCTGGCAGCGTGCTGGCCGTGACCGGGCTGATCTTCGCAGCCGGCATCTTCACCGGCATCCTGTCAGGTACCGGGATGGTCGATGCCATGTCCAAGAGTCTGCTGGCGGTCATCCCTGACGCCCTGGGCCCGTACCTGGCCGTGATTACCGCGGTCGTGAGCATGCCGTTCACCTTCTTCATGTCCAACGACGCCTTCTACTACGGCGTGCTGCCGGTGCTGTCGGAAGCGGCGAGCCATTACGGTATCAGCCCGGTGGAAATGGCTCGCGCCTCGATCGTCGGGCAGCCGGTGCACTTGCTCAGCCCATTGGTGCCGTCGACCTATCTGCTGGTGGCCCTGGCCGGTATCGAATTTGGCGACCACCAGCGCTTCACGCTCAAATGGGCAGTACTGGTCTGCGTATGCATAATGCTGGCCGCGCTGCTGATGGGCATTTTCCCGCTGTTCAGTAGTCTTTAATAAACACGCATCACCCCACGCGGTGCACCGGTGAAAAGGTGCACCGCCTTTATCGTTCGAAGGAATACACATGGAATGGCTGACCAGCCCGGAAATCTGGGTTGCCTTTTTCACCCTCACGGCGCTCGAGATCGTACTCGGGATCGACAACATCATCATGATCTCGATCCTGGTCAGCCGCATGCCCAAGCACATGCAGCCGCGCACCCGGATCTTCGGCCTGGCCTTGGCCATGGTCACCCGCATCATGCTGTTGCTGTCGATCACCTGGGTCATGCGCCTGACCAACGATCTGTTCGTGGTGCTCGGCCAAGGCATCTCTGGCCGTGACCTGATCCTGTTCTGTGGCGGCCTGTTCCTGCTGTGGAAAAGCTCGCAAGAGATTTACCACGGCCTGGAAGGTGAGGAAGAAAGCGCCGATGAGCCCAAGGGCGCCGGTGGCAAGTTCCTCTACACCATCATCCAGATCGCCATCATCGACATTGTGTTCTCGCTGGACTCGGTGATCACCGCCGTGGGCATGGTCTCCCATGTACCCGTGATGATCGCCGCCATTGTGGTCGCGGTGCTGGTCATGATGGCCTGCGCAGGCGCTATCAGTGACTTCATCGACAAACACCCTTCACTGAAGATGCTCGCACTGTCGTTCCTGATCGTCGTGGGGACCGTACTGATCGCCGAGTCTTTCGACGTGCACGTCCCTAAAGGCTATGTGTACTTCGCCATGGCCTTCTCGCTGGCGGTCGAAGCGATCAATATCCGGATGCGCACGGCACTGGCCCGCAAGCAAGGCAAGGAGCACGACCCAGTCAAACTACGCAAGGACGTACCGGGTCAATAAAGGCCTGCACCTGCCACCTTTAGGGCCTGAAGGCTGATGCCAGTCAGTTGCAAGGCCTTATGTCCCATCCCTTGGGGCCGCGCGGCCCCTCGCGGATAATCCGCCCTAGGCAGCCCTGCGCCGCCTTTGATCAACGCTCCGACCTGTAGGAGCGGCTTAGCCGCGAACAGGCCCGCAACGGTCAACGAGACCATCGCACCCGCGAGGGGCTGCACAGGTTTCCCTTCGGAACCCTTCAACGCACAAGCTTTGATGACACAAATATTTCAAATGACTTCAAGGCGTGCCAAGCTGGCGCAAGGTCTACAGAACAACTAAAGCTTGAGTAAGCACTGGAATAAACAACCCACCCCCGGGCCAGGCTTACGGCTTCACATATTTAGGCTCCGCCACTGGAGCTCGAGAACAAAGGGGGGCTCGACCATGCTGACTCTGCTCAACCTACTCAGCGCCGTGTCCTTGCTGGTATGGGGCACGCATATCGTGCGCACCGGTATCCTCAGGGTGTTCGGCTCCAACCTGCGCCGCGTGCTTGGCCAGAACATGAACCGCCGACCCTTGGCGTTTCTCGCTGGTATCGTCGTCACCGCCGTAGTGCAAAGCAGCAACGCCACCGCCATGTTGGTCACCTCGTTTGTCGGCCAAGGCCTGATGGCGATGACCCCGGCCCTGGCAATTATGCTTGGGGCCGATGTCGGTACTGCACTGATGGCCCGGGTCCTGACCCTGGATCTTTCATGGCTATCGCCGCTGCTGATCTTCCTCGGCGTGATTTTCTTCCTTTCGCGCAAGCAAACCCGCGCCGGCCAACTAGGCCGGGTAGCCATTGGTCTGGGGTTGATCATCCTGGCGCTGCAGTTGATCGTGCAGGCAGCGGCGCCCATCACCCAAGCTCAAGGGGTGAAAGTGCTGTTCGCCTCGCTGACCGGCGACATCATGCTCGATGCCTTGGTGGGCGCTTTGTTCGCGATGATTTCGTACTCCAGCCTGGCTGCTGTACTGCTGACCGCAACCTTGGCCGGCGCTGAAGTGATCAGCTTGCCGGTGGCCATTGGCCTGGTGGTCGGCGCCAATATCGGCAGCGGCCTGCTGGCGTTCATCAGTACCAGCATGCAAAACGCTGCCGGGCGCCGCGTAGCCCTGGGCAGCCTGTTGTACAAACTGATCGGCCTGATCCTGATCATCCCGGTGTTGCACCCGCTGGTGGACTGGATGGACAGCCTGAGCTTCAGCCCGCAAGAGCTGGTGATCGGCTTCCATTTGCTCTACAACACTCTGCGCTGCCTGATCATGCTGCCGACGGTCAGGCCCATGGGCCGCTTGTGCAACTGGATGTTGCCCGAGCGCGAGCCCAGCAATGGCCAGATACGCCCGCGCCACCTCGATGCCACGGCGCTCACCACGCCCAGCCTGGCCTTGGCCAATGCTGCACGAGAAACCCTGCGCCTGGGCGACATCGTCGACAGCCTGCTGGAAGCCATGCTCGGCGCCCTGCGCGGCACCCACACCGCCATACCGCAACAGGTACGGGCACTGGGCGAGGATGCCGAGGCACTGTACAGCGCGATCAAGCTGTATCTGGCGCAAATGCCACGGGAAGACCTGAGCGAACAGGACAACCGGCGCTGGGCAGAAATCATCGAGCTGGCGATCAACCTGAAATTGGCCTGCGATCTCATCGAACGCATGCTGCGCAAGGTGCAGCAGCAGAAAACCAGCCAGCGCCGCGAGTTTTCCCAAATAGGCCTGGAAGAACTTACAGGGCTACAGGAGCAGCTACTGGCCAACCTGCGCCTGGGCCTTTCGGTATTCCTCAGCGCTGACCCGCAAAGCGCACGCCTGCTACTGCGCGAGAAGCGTCGGTTCCGCGCCCAGGAGCGGCGCCTGGCGCATGCCCATGTCAGCCGTTTGCAGCGTAAGGTAGTGCAGAGTATCGAGACCAGCTCGCTGCACCTGGAGCTGATTGCCGACATGAAGCGGTTGAACTCTTTGTTCTGCAGCAGTGCCTATGTGGTACTGGGTGGCTCGGACACCGGCGGGCTTTTGCTCGATAGCGTTCCGGAAGACGCCCACCCGACCTGATCTCGCACACCTGGAGACCTTCGCTCGCCCATGCGTTGCCTGATGTTCGTTTGCCTGCTGTTTTGCAGCCTGTCCTCATTCGCCCTCGATCGTTCACGCGTCGAGGGCTACCTGTTGCCCAATGGCCTGCAGGTGATCCTCAAATCCGGCTACGAACGTGATCACGTGGCAATTCGCCTGGTGGTGGGGGTTGGCCTGGATGACTTCGACTGCGAACAGAAGGAGTTACCACACCTGCTGGAACATCTGCTGTTCACCGGTATCGACGACACCGGCGAGGGCGGCCTTGAGGAACGCCTGCAGAGCTTGGGTGGTGAATGGAATGCGTACACCAGCAGCGCCGATACCACCTTCGTGATCGAAGCGCCGGCACGCAACCAACGCAAGGTACTCGACCTGCTGCTGCAGATCATCCGTGACACGCGCATCGACGCCAAGGCTCTGGCCAAGGCCAAGCACATCATCGAACGCGAAGACGGCGGCCACTATGGCCACCTGCAGCGCTGGCTTGACCGCCAAGACATCGGCCACCCGGCCAGCGACCAGTTGGCCACCGAACTAGGGCTCAAATGCCCCGAGCGCTCCAATGTCGCGGACATGACGCTTGAACAGGTAAAAACACTGCGCGAACGTTGGTACGCGGCCAACAACATGACCCTGATCGTAGTGGGTGGCCTTGACCGCCTGCTGCCAGCCTACCTTGAGCGGTCTTTCGGTGAGCTACCTCCCACCGAGCCGCAAGAGCGCCGCGACCTGGAAACCATTACCCATCAGGCCGAACAGCGCCGCGACCTTAGCCGCAGCCTGCTGGGCGATACCGTCAAGCTGCACTGGCTGTTCATCGAACCGGTACTCGACAATGACCATCAGCAGACTCTGGATCTGCTGTCGCGCTACCTCGACTGGGCTATCTACGACCAGCTGCGCCTACACAACGGCTTGTCATATGGGCCGTCCGTGCAACGCGAAAGCTTTGGCGACAGTGGCATGCTCAGCCTCAATGCTGACCTTGAACGCGACGACATAGACCAAGCCGTGAAAGTGCTGCAACAGTTGTTCGACCGGCTGCGCAAACAAGGCCTGGACCCGCAGACCTTCGAGCGCATCAAACAGGCCGCCGTCGCCAAGGAAAGCTGGAGCACCCAAGGCAACAGCGCACTTGCCGACTATTACTGGGGCGCCCTGAACGACTATAACGACGGCCGCTTTGCCGACCCGGCACGCAAACTGCGCCAAGTGACGCTGGAGCAGGCCAATGCTGCCTTGAAGGATCTGCTCAAGGACCAGGGTTACTTGCGTATCGAAAAACCGTTTCTGGGCTATGACGAACTGTACGGTCTGCTGGCCCTGATACTGGGGCTGCTCCTGGCGCTTGGGCTGTTGCGCTGGCGGCGGCACAAACCGCAGCAGCCGAGCGGCGCTACACGGCAGCAATGAATCGGCGGTATTCTTTTGCCAGTACCGGTTCTTTTTCGCAGGTTAACCTGCTTCCACAGGCATTCAGCGCCTGCGCAGTGTCTGTGGGGGCGATTGTTCTGAGAAAAGGCTGGCGCAGCCACTTCATCCTTTTGTTGCAGACCCATGCCACCAATACCCCACTTCGTTCAACGCGTCATCGAATTGCTCAAGCGCTACCCGGGCGTCATCGCCCTCGGCGGTTTCCTCTCTGGTATTGGAAGCTTCATTCTGGTCGATCGCCAGGCCAGCCTAGCTAGCTGGATCGCCATCCTGTTACTGGTCAGCTGGGTCTGGCTGATGCTGGAAAACACCCTGACAGGCTTGTTCGCACGTACCTTCAACCGCGAAATCCCGCAACCGCTGCTGCGCTACGCCACGCAGATGATTCACCAGGAAAGCCTGTTCTTCGTTTTACCGTTCTTCTTCATCACCACCACCTGGAACAGCGGGCAGCTGGTGTTCACCGGCTTGCTCGGCGCCGCCGGGCTGATCTCGATCATCGATCCGCTTTATTACAAGTGGCTGGCCCCGCGGCGCTGGCTGTTCCTGGCGCTGCACACCCTGACGCTGTTCGCTGCACTGCTCACCGCGCTGCCGATCATCCTGCATCTGACCACCGCGCAAAGCTTCAAGCTGGCATTGATCATCGCCATGGCGCTGTCTTTCCCAAGCTTGCTGAGCAGCTTTCCGATCACCAGTTGGCGCCGCGGTGTGGCGCTGGTGGTGCTCACGCTGGCAGTCGGCGGTAGCGGCTGGTTGCTGCGCTCTTGGGTGCCACCGGCAACGCTTTGGATGACCGATGTGGCGGTAAGCACCGAAGTGCTCAACCGCCAGCCCGGTGCTTCACTCAAGGAAATCGCCGCCAGCCGCATCCGCAGTGGCGGCCTGTACGCCTACACCGCGATCAATGCGCCACGGGGCCTGGACGAGCGTATCTACCACGTATGGCAAAAGGACGGCCAGGAAGTCGATCGGATTGCCCTGGATATCCACGGTGGGCGCAAGGAAGGTTACCGGGCATGGACCCACAAGCAGAACTTTCCGCCCAACCCGGTGGGCAAGTGGCAGGTGCGCGTGTTGACCGAAGATGGCCAGGTGATCGGCGTACTGCGCTTCAAGGTCGTGGACGACGCAGCGGCCCAGTGAGGCAGGCATCGTCGATTTTAAGCCAACCGCTCTAGGCCCACTGCGCTATGATCAGCCTCTAGCCCAGCCGGATGCATGGAGCCTATGACCACCCCCAGTGCCACCCTGGACACCAGTCGCCAACCGGCCTGCCTACGCATCACCGGTGACTGGACCCTGGCTCACTATGCCACTCTCAAACGCGACAGCGAGCACCTGCGCACGCAGTATGGCGCCGACGCTGTTGCCGACCTTAGCCAACTCGGTCGCCTGGACACTGCCGGCGCCTCATTGCTGGCCGAATTACTGGGCGCAGAGCGGCTCTCGCACTGCACCAACGACCTGCCCGAATCCAGCCGTGCCCTACTCAAGAAAGTGTACTGCTCGGTGCAAGACTACTGCATCCCGGTCAAGGAGCCTGAGCGCAATGTGCTGACGGTCTTGCTGGAGCGTATCGGCTGCGCGGTCGGCGCCATGTGGCAGGACACCATGCAGTTGCTCGGCTTCCTTGGCCTGATCATCGAAACCCTGCTACTGCGGCTGTTCCAACCGCACCGCTGGCGCGTCACCCCGGTGGTCGCGCATATCGAGCAGACCGGGCTGGATGCTGCCCCCATCGTCGCACTGCTGACGTTTCTGGTGGGCGCCGTGGTGGCCTTTCTGGGTGCCACGGTACTGGCCAACTTCGGCGCAACGGTGTTCACCGTCGACCTGGTGGCGTTCTCGTTTCTACGCGAATTCGCCGTGCTGCTGACCGCCATTCTGCTAGCCGGCCGTACTGCCAGCGCCTTCACTGCGCAGATCGGTTCGATGAAGGCCAATGAAGAAATCGACGCCATTCGCACGCTGGGCCTTAACCCGATCGAACTGTTGGTGGTACCACGGGTGCTGGCGCTGCTGATTTCGCTGCCATTGCTGACTTTCGTTGCGATGGTCTGCGGCATCGTCGGTGGCGCGGTGGTCTGCGCCCTGTCCTTGGGCATCTCACCGGCCATGTTTCTCTCACTGTTGCAATCGGACATCGGCGTGCAGCATTTTCTGGTCGGCCTGGCCAAGGCCCCGGTGTTCGCCTTCCTGATCGCCGCGATTGGCTGCCTGGAAGGCTTCAAAGTCAGCGGCAGCGCCGAATCGGTGGGCGCCCATACCACCTCCAGCGTGGTGCAGTCGATTTTCGTGGTCATCGTACTGGATGCGGTGGCTGCGCTGTTTTGTATGGAGATGGGCTGGTGAATGGCGAGCAAGCAGTGATCCAGGCGCGAGGCATCTGCAACCGCTTCGGCAGCCAAGTGGTGCACCAGAACCTGGACCTTGACCTGTACCGTGGTGAAATACTCGCGGTGGTCGGCGGGTCGGGCAGCGGCAAATCGGTGTTGCTGCGCAGCATCGTCGGCCTACGCAGGCCCAACGAAGGGCAAGTGAAGGTATTCGGCGAGGACCTGGCAGGTTTGCCCGAGCAACAGCGGTCGCAGGTGGAACGCCGCTTTGGCGTGCTGTTTCAGAGGGGCGCGCTTTTTTCGTCACTGACCGTCACCGAAAATGTCGCCCTGCCATTGATCGAACATGCCGGGCTGTCGCGCGAGGATGCCGAGCACTTGGCCGGAGTCAAGCTGGCACTGGCCGGTTTGCCAATTTCCGCGGCTGACAAATACCCCTCGTCGCTGTCCGGCGGCATGATCAAGCGCGCCGCCCTGGCGCGGGCTTTGGCGCTGGACCCGGACATCCTGTTTCTCGACGAACCCACCGCAGGCCTGGACCCTATTGGCGCCGCTGCCTTCGACCAGCTGATCCTGACCCTGCGCGATGCGCTGGGCCTGAGCGTATTTCTGATCACCCACGATCTGGACACCCTCTACACCATCACCGATCGCGTCGCCGTGTTGTCACAGAAGAAAGTCCTGGTCGCAGGCCCTCTGACCAAGGTCGCACAAACCAACGATCCCTGGATCCACAAATACTTTCACGGCCCACGCGGGCGCGCCGCCGAGCAGGCTGCCGCGAACGCCGAGCAGGAGCGCTGACCCATGGAAACCCGAGCTCATCACGTTCTGATTGGCCTGGTCACCGTTCTGGTGGTGGCCGGTGCCATGCTGTTTGGCCTGTGGCTGACCAAGTCCAGCGTCGACGACGCCTTCAAGGATTACGAGGTGATCTTCAACGAAGCCGTGTCGGGCTTGTCCCGCGGCAGCCCGGTGCAATACAACGGTATCAAGGTCGGGGATGTCAGCAGCTTGCGCCTGGACCCAAACGACCCGCGTCGGGTGCTTGCCCGGGTACGCCTGAGCGGCGATACGCCCGTCAAGGAAGACACCAAGGCCAAGCTGACCCTGGCCGGGGTCACAGGCAACTCATTCATCCAACTCAGCGGCGGCACCCCGCAAAGCCCGGAGCTCAAAGGCAAGAACGGCAAGTTGCCGGTGATCGTCGCCTCACCCTCGCCAATCTCTCAACTGCTCAACGACAGCAGCGACCTGGTGACCAATATCAACCTGCTGCTGCACAACGCCAACCAGATGTTCTCACAAAGCAACATCGACAATCTCAGCAGCACCTTGGCCAACCTCGAACAGACCACTGGCGCCTTTGCCAATCAGAAGGGCGGTATCGGCGATGTGATCGAGCAACTGAGCCAGGCCGGCAAACAGGCCAACGCCGCCCTTGCCGAAACCCAGGCTCTGATGCACAACGCCAACAGCTTGCTTGGGGCGCAGGGCAAGCAAGCCATCGGCAGCGCCGAGCAGGCCATGCAGTCGCTGGCCGCAAGTGCAGCAACTATCAACAGCCTGCTGCAAGACAACCGCCAATCCATCGATGATGGCGCCCAAGGGCTCAATCAGTTGACCCCGGCCATCCGTGAACTGCGCGAAACCCTCAACGCACTCAAGGGCATCTCACGGCGCCTGGAGGCAGACCCAAGCGGCTATCTGCTAGGTCGCGACAACAACAAGGAGTTCCAGCCATGACCCTACCGCTTCGCCTGTTGGTCTTGGCAGCTACCTTCACCCTGGCCAGCGGCTGCTCGGTGCTGCCGCAGAGCGAGCCGGTGGATCTCTATCGTTTGCCAGTCAACCAAGCCAGCCAGAGCGTCACGGCGGTGGGCTGGTCGCTGCGCCTGAACAAGCCGCTGGCCAGCGAAGCGCTGGCCGGGCCACGTATCGCTGTGGTGCCGCAAGGCAACGTCATCAGCAGTTACAAGGGCGCCCGCTGGAGCGACCCGGCACCGGTGCTGGTGCGCAACCGGCTGCTCGATGGCTTCCAGCGCGATGGCCGAGTGCAACGGCTGAGCGCTGACGACAGCAACCTGCAGGCCGATTACGAACTGAGCGGCGAGCTGCAAGCCTTTCAGAGCGAATATCAGCCGGGGGGCAAGGTGGAGGTGGTAATCCGCTACGACGTGCGCCTGGTCCAAGGCCGCAGCCAGCGCATTATCAGCAGCCAGCGCTTTGAAGTACGCCAACCGCTGGCAGATCCCCAAGTGTCAGCCGTGGTCGCCGGCTTCGGCGCGGCCAGCGACAAACTGGTAGGGCAGGTGGTGAACTGGACGGTGGCGCAAGGCACCCAGGCTCAGGCGAAGAACCAGTAGCACACGCCGATGGCAGCGATGACGCCGGACAATTCGGCCAACAAGGCACAGCCAACGGCGTGGCGCACGCGCTGGATACCCACGGCGCCGAAATACACCGCTACCACGTAAAAGGTGGTTTCCGTACTGCCTTGGATGGTTGCTGCCACCAAGGCCGGGAAGCTGTCGACACCTTGAGTCTGCATGGTCTCGATCAGCATGGCCCGCGCCGCGCTGCCGGAGAACGGCTTGACCAGTGCGGTGGGCAGGCCATCGACGAAGCGTGTATCCAAGCCCATCCAGTTGACTGCGTGGCGGATGCCATCCAATAACAACTCCAGCGCGCCCGAGGCGCGCAGCACACCGACCGCCACCAGCATCGCCACCAGGTATGGCAGCAGGCTCTTGGCCACATCAAAGCCTTCTTTGGCGCCTTCAACGAAGGTTTCGTATACCTGCACCCGCTTCAATGCGCCGATGACCAAAAACACAATGATTACCCCGAACAGCGTCAGGTTGCCGAGGATCGAGGAAAGGCTGGCGAGCGCGGCAGCCGACAGGGTGCCCAGGAAGGCCATGAAACCGCCCAGCAGCAGTGCGCCTGGGATCAGATAGGCGAGCACCACCGGGTCCCATAGGCGCAGGCGCTGCATCACAGCCACCGACAGCAGCCCTACCAAGGTCGATGCACTGGTCGCCAGGAGGATCGGCAAGAACACCAGGGTAGGGTCAGTTGCGCCTTGCTGGGCGCGGTACATGAAAATGGTTACCGGCAGCAGGGTCAGCGACGAGGCGTTGAGCACCAGGAACAGAATCTGCGCATTGCTGGCCGTCGTACTGCTGGGGTTGAGTTCTTGCAGTGCACGCATGGCCTTCAGGCCGATGGGTGTTGCGGCATTGTCCAGGCCTAGGCCATTGGCGGCGAAGTTCATTGTGATCAGGCCCAGGGCCGGGTGGCCAGGGGGAACTTCCGGCATCAGGCGGGCGAACAGTGGCCCCAATACCTTGGCCAACCATTCGACGATACCGGCTTTTTCGGCGATCTTCAGAAAGCCCAACCACAGGGTCAGGGTGCCGAAAAGCAGCACCATGACCTCGACCGACAGCTTGGCCATGGCGAAGATACTCTCGACCATCGCCGCGAAGATCCCGGCATTGCCACCCACCAGCCACTGGGCCAGCGCGGAAACTGCCGCTACGAGGAAAAAGCCGAGCCAAAGGCCGTTGAGCATCCGCATGTACCCCTTGAAAAATGCCCGAATGATAGCGCATCGCAGCTTATGGAACTTCGATCGTTACCCGCGAAGATCTCGGCACATAATGACAAGACAATTGCCACTATAGGTCCGGCAATGGACACACAGACAACAAAAAGCCCCGACAAGTCGTAATGCTGTTCGGCTGAGCCTAGAGACTCGGCGTGAGCTCTTCGGTGGAGCGCATATCGAGCGCCGCCCGCGCGGCGCATCGCGAGCTTTGCTCGCTCCTACGTTTGTTTCGGGCC
>NZ_JBJJLN010000055.1:0-24707 GCF_046230725.1 Pseudomonas sp. KCJK9000
AGGGCAACCCCGGCCCCGGGGGCTGGGGCGTCCTGCTGGTCTTCAAAGGCGTCGAGAAGGAATTGTGGGGCGGCGAGCGCGAAACCACCAACAATCGCATGGAGCTGATGGCCGCTATTCAGGGGCTGATGGCACTCAAGCGCGAGTGCGACGTTGTGCTCACCACCGACTCGCAGTACGTGATGAAAGGCATCAACGAATGGATGGCCAACTGGAAGAAACGCGGTTGGAAAACCGCGGCCAAAGAACCGGTGAAAAACGCCGACCTGTGGCAGTTGCCCGATGAACAGGTCAACCGCCACAAGGTGACCTGGAAGTGGGTGCGCGGGCACATCGGCCACCCTGGCAACGAGCGGGCCGACCAATTGGCCAATCGCGGCGTCGAGCAAGTGCGCGCCCAGCGTTGAGCTGCGTTACAATCGCCGCCTCAGTAAACGATGCAAGTTGGAGCGCCCCGCGTGGAGCAGCAGCAAGACAAACGCCTGGTCATTCTCGATACCGAAACCACCGGTATGCCGGTCAGCGAAGGCCACCGGATTATCGAGATCGGTTGTGTCGAAGTCATTGGCCGGCGCCTGACCGGGCGGCATTTTCACGTCTATCTGCAGCCTGACCGCGAAAGCGACGAGGGCGCGATCAACGTCCACGGTATCACTGATGCGTTTCTGGTCGGCAAACCGCGCTTTGCCGATGTAGCCGAAGAATTCTTCGAGTTCATCCAGGGTGCCACCCTGGTCATCCACAACGCTGCATTCGACGTTGGCTTCATCAACAACGAGTTCGCTTTGCTGGGGCAGAGCGACCGAGCTGACATCGCCAACCACTGCACCATCCTCGATACCCTGCTGTTGGCCCGTGCGCGCCATCCGGGGCAGCGCAACAGCCTCGATGCGCTGTGTAAACGCTACGACATCGACAACTCAGGCCGCGAGTTGCACGGCGCGCTGCTCGACTCCGAGTTGCTGGCCGACGTCTACCTGGCGATGACCGGTGGCCAGACCAGCCTGTCGCTGGCCGGTCATGGGGCTGATGCTAACGGTGATGAGCAGGCCACCGGTGGCAGCGAGATTCGCCGCATCGTCGGACGTGCGCCGGGGCGGGTGATCCTGGCCAATGCCGAGGAGTTGGAGGCCCATGCCGAACGGCTGGCGGCAGTTGCCAAGTCGGCTGGCGGGCCCTCGATGTGGCAAACCCTGACTGAGCCGCCTGCCAGCTGATCGGTTTTTTCCACTGGCCTCACCGCGGCCAGGCGCTGTGCCACAGATTTGCTTCTAGGTGCCAATAGCGGGTTTACCCGCGAAGACGCCAGCGCAGTCAAGACAGGGCCGACTACCCTTAACAGGACTACATGTCCTTTGGAGGTAGCAGCCCGATGTACAAGGACCTCAAGTTCCCGATCCTCATCGTTCACCGCGCCATCAACGCCGACACTGTTGCAGGCGAGCGCGTTCGCGGCATCGCCGAGGAACTGTGCCAGGACGGCTTTACCATCATCAAGGCGGCCGATCATGCAGAGGCCCGTTTGGTCGCTACCACCCACCATGGCCTGGCCTGCATGCTGATTGCGGCTGAAGGTGTGGCAGACCATAGCCATCTGCTGCAAAACATGGCTGAGCTCATCCGCCTGGCCCGTTTGCGTGCCCCTAACTTGCCGATCTTTGCCCTGGGCGAGCAGGTGACCCTGGAAAATGCGCCGGCCGAGGCAATGAGCGAGCTTAACCAACTGCGCGGTATTCTTTACCTGTTCGAAGACACCGTGCCTTTTCTGGCTCGCCAGGTCGCGCGCGCCGCGCACAATTACCTCGATGGCCTGCTGCCGCCGTTCTTCAGAGCCTTGGTGCAACATACCGCGCAGTCCAATTACTCCTGGCACACACCCGGTCATGGTGGGGGTGTGGCCTATCGTAAAAGCCCGGTGGGCCAGGCCTTCCACCAGTTTTTCGGTGAAAACACCCTGCGTTCTGATCTATCGGTCTCGGTGCCCGAACTGGGGTCGTTGCTCGACCACACCGGCCCCCTGGCCGAAGCAGAGGCCCGTGCGGCGCGTAACTTCGGGGCTGATCACACCTATTTCGTCATCAACGGCACCTCCACTGCCAACAAAATCGTCTGGCATGCCATGGTCGGGCGCGATGACCTGGTGCTGGTTGACCGCAACTGCCACAAGTCGGTGGTCCACGCCATCATCATGACCGGTGCCATCCCGATCTACCTGTGCCCGGAGCGTAATGAGCTGGGCATCATCGGCCCGATCCCGCTCAGCGAGTTCAGCGCTGAATCGATCCGTGCCAAGGTCTGCGCCCACCCCTTGGCCGCCGGGCGCGAGCCTCGCATCAAACTGGCGGTGGTAACCAACTCCACCTACGACGGCTTGTGTTACAACGCCGAGCTGATCAAACAGGCCTTGGGGACGAGTGTGCAGGTGCTGCACTTCGACGAAGCCTGGTTCGCCTATGCGGCCTTCCATGAGTTCTTCAAGGGACGCTTCGCCATGGGAACTACGCGCAGCGAGACCAGCCCGCTGGTGTTCAGTACCCATTCGACCCACAAACTGCTGGCCGCCTTCAGTCAGGCCTCGATGATCCATGTGCAGGATGGCGCTCAGCGCCAGCTGGACCGCGACCGCTTCAACGAGGCGTTCATGATGCACATCTCCACTTCTGCACAGTACGGTATTCTCGCCTCCCTGGACGTGGCCTCGGCCATGATGGAGGGCCCGGCTGGGCGCTCGCTATTGCAAGAAATGTTCGACGAAGCCTTGAGTTTCCGCCGCGCCCTGGCCAACTTGCGCGAGCACATCGCCGCTGCTGACTGGTGGTTTAGCATCTGGCAGCCATCAGCGGCGCAGGGCATCGAGCAGCTGGCTGTACAGGATTGGCTGCTGCAGCCGAGCGCCCAGTGGCATGGGTTTGGCGAGGTGGCCGGTGACTACGTACTGCTCGACCCGCTGAAAGTGACCTTGGTCATGCCCGGCCTCAGCACCGATGGGGCTTTGGGTGAACACGGCATACCAGCGGCGGTGGTCAGCAAATTTCTCTGGGAGCGTGGGCTGGTTGTGGAGAAGACCGGGCTATACAGCTTCCTGGTGCTGTTTACCATGGGCATCACCAAGGGCAAGTGGAGCACGCTGCTGACGGAGCTTCTGGAATTCAAGCGCCACTACGACGCCAATACAGCCCTCAGTGTCTGCCTGCCCAGCCTGGTCACGGCAGATGCCGGGCGTTATCGCAGCTCAGGGTTGCGCGAGTTGTGCGATCAGTTGCACGAATGCTATCGCGCCAACGCCACCGCGAAACAACTCAAGCGGCTCTTCACCTGCCTGCCACAGGTGGCTATGAGCCCGGCATGCGCTTACGACCAGATGGTACGAGGGGAAGTGGAGGCGGTGCCGATCGAGGCGCTGCTGGGAAGGGTCGCTGCCGTCATGCTGGTACCTTACCCGCCAGGCATCCCATTGATCATGCCGGGCGAACGGTTCACCGAAGCAACCCGCTCGATCCTCGACTACTTGGCGTTCGCCCGTGCCTTCAACGCGGGTTTTCCAGGCTTTGTCGCCGACGTGCACGGCCTGCAATGCGAAGGCGGCCGGTACACGGTCGATTGCATCAAGGAATGCGAATGATCTCAACGCCGCTCTGGGCAAGTTCGAAGCGATTCTCACCCAGGTGGTTGACGCGATCGCCAATAGCCAGGCGATAGGTGGTGATCGGGGCGCCAATCACGCTGCCGTCGGCCTGGAGGGTGGACTCCTGGAACTCGTGGACCGGATAGACACGGCCTTCGGCATCACGGGCGTGGAATTGGCCGACCATTACTGCTGCCATTTGTGGGGAAACCTCTGAATTGCGTACGAAATGTCTTCCCCATAGACCATTGAGAGTGGCAGGAAGTTTTCGCAGGTTGGAAAAAAACTCGGGCGATCGAAAACGGTCATCTATAACTATTCACGTTCCTTTTCCCAGCACAGGATGGATCATGCAATGAGCCAGGTATATTCGGTAGCGGTTGTGGTTGGCAGCTTGAGAAAGGACTCCTATAACCGCAAGGTGGCCCACGCACTTTCGGAGCTGGCGCCGTCCAGCCTCGCCTTGAAGATCGTCGAAATCGCAGACTTGCCGCTGTACAACGAGGATGTCGAGGCCCAGGGCGCGCCAGAGCCGTGGAAGCGTTTTCGCGACGAAATTCGCCGTAGCGATGCGGTGTTGTTCGTCACCCCGGAGTACAACCGCTCGATGCCCGGCTGCCTGAAAAATGCCATCGACGTAGGCTCGCGGCCTTATGGTCAGAGTGCTTGGGGCGGTAAGCCAACGGCGGTGGCTAGCGTGTCGCCCGGCGCCATCGGCGGTTTCGGTGCCAACCATGCGGTGCGCCAGACACTGGTGTTTCTCGACATGCCGTGCATGCAAATGCCCGAAGCGTACATTGGCGGTGCCGCAACCTTGTTCGACGACGCAGGCAAGCTCAATGACAAGACTCGGCCGTTCCTCCAAGGCTTCATCGACAAGTTCGCTACCTGGGTGAAGCTGAACAGATCTGTCTGAACCGTCATCGTTATGGCGCATTGCCGGGGCTACGTGCGAATGCGCCATATCGGCAGTTCAGCAGGACTGGGGCATTACGCCTTCGGCCAGTCGTCGATTGATGTCGGCGATCACCTCGGGTAGTTCATTGATGGTGTCGATCAGGTAGTGCGGCCGGGACCCCGCAAACAGCTTGTGAATGCGCTTGCGCTCGCTGTCGAGCTCTAGCGCGTTCAGCGCCCGGTAGCCTTCCCAGCTCAGCCCAAGGGCATTGCCCGAGCACACCAGCGCTACGGTCCACATCCCAGCGCGCCGACCCTCGAGGATACCTGGTACGGTATCGTCGACTTTTACGCACGCCGCCACATCCTCTACGCCTAGCGCTATTACGTTGGCCAGTGCCTGGGCCGGCCATGGCCGGCCATTGGGCGTTTCGTCGGTGGCCACCACGTGGTCGGCGACGTAGCCGTTTTGCGCTGCAAGCTCCACCACCTTGTCCATGACAACCTTCGGATAGCCCGAGCACGAGCCGATCTTCAAGCCGCTCTGGCGCAGGTGGGTCAGGGTGTGCAGCGCCCCAGGGATCAACGCCGAATGCATGGCGATCTTTTCTATCTGCAGCGGCATGAAGCGATTGTAGATGGCAGTCACGTCATCGTCGGTCGGGGTGCGCCCGAACACCTGGCGGTAGCGCTCGGCGATGTCAGGCAGGTCACACAGGGTACGAATGTGGTCCCATTTGCCCATGCCCATCGGGCCCCTCGCTTGCTCGACGGACACCTGCACGTCGAACTCGGCGAAGGCTTCGACGAAGATCTGGGTGGGGGCGAACGAGCCGAAGTCGACCACGGTGCCGGCCCAGTCGAGGATGGCGGCTTGCAGCTGGGTAGGGTGGCTGTAGTTCATCAGCGCTAATTCCTGAATTGAGGGGGCGAGGGTCAGATGTGCAGCACTTGCATTTCCCGCAGTGCATCGGCCACGGCATTTACCGCCGCCTGCATGCCATCGGCACCGACCACACCGATGCAACCGACGCGGAAGGTTTCGACCTGGGTCAACTTGCCCGGGTAAAGGATGAAACCTTTGGCTTTGACTCGCTCGTAGAAGTCTTTGAACTGGTAGCGGGGATCGCGGGGAGCATGGAAGGTGACAATGATCGGTGCCTGGATGTTGGCGGGCAGGAAGGTGCGCAGGCCAATGGCGGCCATGCCTTGGAGCAGGGTCTTGCAGTTCTCGGCGTAGCGCTGGTGGCGTGCTGGTAGGCCACCTTCTTCGTGGTACTGCTGCAACGCTTCATAGAGGGCGGCGACCACATGGGTGGGCGGGGTAAAGCGCCACTGGCCGGTCTTGGCCATGTAAGCGTGCTGGTCATGCAGGTCCATGGCGAGCGAGTGAGCATTGCCTTGGGCGCCAGCCAAAGCGTTTTTCTCGGCAAATACGAAACCCATGCCAGGCACGCCTTCCAGGCACTTTCCGGAGGCCGCGATGAGTGCTTCGAATGGAATTTCGCGGGCGTCGATCGGTAGCGCGCCGAACGAGCTCATGGCGTCGATGATCAGGCGCTTGCCGTGGCGCTGGACCACCTGGGCTATGTCGGCCAGCGGGTTGAGAATGCCTGTACTGGTCTCGCAGTGGATCAAGGCCACGTGGCTTACTGTCGGGTCACCAGCCAGCAGGCGCTGGACATCGGCAGCTGTGGTCGGCTGATCCTCGCTGGTTTCGAAAACACTGTAGCTGCGGCCCAGCACCTGGCAGATCTTGGCCAGTCGCTGACCATAGGCGCCGTTGATCAGCACCAGCACTTTACCGTCGCGCGGTACCAGCGTGCCGATAGCAGCCTCCACCGCGAAGGTGCCACTGCCTTGCAGAGGCACGCAGTGATGGCTGGCGCTGGCGCCGACAATCGCGAGCAGTTGCTCGCAGACATTGGCCGTCAGTTGGTTGAAGTCGCGATCCCAAGATCCCCAATCCACCAGCATGGCCTGGCGGGTGCGCATCGATGTGGTAAGGGGGCCTGGAGTCAGAAGAACTGGGGCATTGCGCATTGCGTTATTCCTCGCGGGCGCTGGGCAGTAACGATGGGTGGCTAGGTTGCAATCCAGGCTTGTATCAATCAAATTGCTTGTTGTTATCCCAGCTATAAGTCAGGCCGATGAATATGAACCTGTTCCAGTTGCGTGCCTTCGATGCGGTTGCCCGTGAGGGCAGCTTTACCCGCGCGGCAGAGCGGCTGTTCATCAGTCAGCCGGCGGTCACCGGTCATGTCAAAGCCCTGGAGGAGCACTACCAGGTCACCCTGTTGCGACGCACTGCACGTCGGGTGGAGTTGACCGAAGAGGGCATCCGCCTGGCCGCCATCACTCGCGCCATGTTCGGCTTGGCAGAGGAAGCCCAGGCCATGCTTGAGGCCAACAGACAATTACTGACCGGACGCTTGGAAGTGGCTGCCGATGGCCCACATCGGGTCATGCCCATGCTGGCGCAGTTGCGCGAACGCTACCCTGGCATCACGGTGAATCTGCGCCTTGGCAACGCTCAGCAGACACTGGCGGCATTGCTGTCCGAGCATGCCGACGTGGCGGTGCTGACCGAGATAGCGCCTCGCAAGGGGCTTTATTTGCAGCCGCTCTGCCAATCGCGCTTGTGTGCGTTGGTGCCCGCCGAGCATCCCTGGGCCAGCGCTAAAGGCGATTTGCCGCTGGCCGCGCTGCATCAGCAAATCATGGTGTTGCGCGAACCCGGCTCAACCACGCGCCGTACGTTCGATAAGGCGTGCCTGCAGGCGGGCGTGCAGCCAAGGGTGTTGCTGGAGCTGGACAGCCGAGAAGCGGTTACCGAGGCGGTGGCAGCCGAGCTGGGTGTTGGGGTGGTTTCTTCCACCGAGGTGGCCAATGATCCAAGGGTGGTAGCGCGGCCACTGGCCGGTGAGGGGCTGGTCAACCAGCACTGGCTCGGGTGCCTGCAACGGCGCAGCGAATTGCGCTTGATCCAAGCGTTTCTGGGCTTGGCAGCGCAGTGATGGCTGTTTTGCCTGAGGCGGCCTAAGATGGCCGGCAACCCGCCGACAGGAACGTCGATGAGCGACAAAGACACCATTTCCATGCAGCTGGTGCGTGAAGCCTTGCTGCAGACCTGCCCCGCCGCAGAGCCTGACGCCAGCCTGCTGGCCGGGGCCGGCATTGCCTTCGAACATCTTCACCAGCCCCAAGCACGGGTCAGTGCCGAGTCCTATGCCCGCCTATGGCGCTTACTGGCGCGCCGCTGCAACGATGAGTTCTTCGCCATGGACCCGCGAGGCCTGCGCAGCGGCAGCCTAGCGTTCATGTGCCGCGCCAGTATGGGGCAACCAACCCTCGGGGCTGGCATTGAGACCGCACTGACGTTTCTTTCGCTGATGCTGCAGGACATGCAGCCTGGCTTGGTACGCCAGCAGGGCCTGGCCGAAATCGTGATCAATGAGCCACGTGAAGAACCCCGACGGGCCTTCACCTATTTCACTTTCTGGATGATCGTGCATGGCGTGGCGTGCTGGCTTGCGGGGCGGCGTATTCCGATTCTGGCTATCGATCTGCGCTGCGCCGAGCCGCCATTTTGCGATGATTACCGAGTCATGTTCTCCGAAAACCTTCAGTTCATGCGTCCGCGCACGCGCATGATCATTCCTTCAGAGTGCCTGCAATTGCCACTGCGGCGCACTGAGCAAGAGCTGCAGCGCTTTCTGGCCGAAATTCCCGGCAACATTCTGGTCAAGTACCGTGACCCGTCTAGCCTTGGGCGGCGTATCCGTACCGACCTGTTGCAATTGGCACCCGGGCAATGGCCCGATGCCGACCAACTTGCACGGCAGCTGTGCCTGTCAGTCTCGACCTTGCGCCGCCGTTTGGCCGAAGAGGGCCAGACCTACCAAGGCTTGAAAGACAGCGTGCGCCGTGAGTTGGCGATTGCCTGGTTGAGCGGGGACGATGTGGCAATGGGCCAAATCGCCGAGCGTCTGGGCTTTGCCGACAGCAGTTCGTTCTACAAGGCGTTTCGCAAGTGGTTTGGCTGCAACCCTGGGCACTATCGGGCCTTGATTCAGGCTCGACAGACCAGTCATTGATTCCCCCTGCCCGGCGCTTGGCGTGGCGCGCATCTTTGCACGTTTCCCACCCAAGGGTTACCTGCATGCCAATCGCCACCCACCCCGCCAAACTGGCCCATGCGGCCGATCAGTTTCTTGCCGAACGCATGAGCGCCTGGCTTGGTTCGTTGTCAGCACAGCAAGTCATCGATATACGGCAGGCTTACCAGTTGCACATGGCAAGCCAACGCAAGATTGCCGCTGTATTAGCAAGGTTGCAGCCATTGGACGCGTTCGCAAAGCGCATGCTCGAGACCCAACTGGGCAGGTCAATGGGGTTGCACATCGACCTGGCGCGCGCGGTCTGGCGGGAAGAGCGTCGTCAATTCACCCTCAAACCTGATCAATTGCCGGTCGACCACAGTTACTTCGTGCGCATGCCGGCCCTGCAAAAACTGATGCAGAACTTTCAGGCAGGCGAGTCGTTTTACAGCGAGACCGCCTTGGTGTACCCGGCTGAGCAGGCCGCTGGGGCTACGGAGCAGGTTTTGAGCAAAGACAGCGACGGTGTCGTTGAGCTGTGCCGTTCTGTCGATGTGGGCCACCAGTATCAGCAGCATCTGGCGCAGCTGCTGACTGAAAACTTCGCGCGGGAAGTGGCCACCGATATACGCCTGGCCCTGGCTTTGCGAACCGAAATCGCCGCCAGCCGCAGGCTGATACCGTCTGAAGAGCTAAGGGTATTGCGCGACTTGGCACAGGGTCGCTCACCCCGGCATGCAGTGAGCACTGACGTACGTTGCGGCCCGCTGCAGATGCTTAACAGTGTGCTCGATGGTGTGCTGGCAGTGGAGCTCAGCGGCAGCTGGCTGCCCAGCGTCAGTGTGCCGATCGAGGTCAAGGCGGTGAACGGAATATTGCTGGTTATGCCAGACGATCCGGACAATCCGGTTCGGCATTTCGCCACCTGGGGGGCGGTGAACACGCTGCTGTTGGTGTGGATGAAATCGCCAGCAAAAAGACACAAGCTCTTGCAGCGCGTGGCGCTGCAGGATCGCGCGGCGTTTATGCACACACTGAACTTGCGTCTGCTCGATGATGAGCCGGACCTTGCGCCTTCTTTGCAAAGGGTGGACGGAACGTTGTTCGAAACCCTTGCGGCGGCACATTTGGAGCGTATACGCGAGGATGCAAGGTTTCTGGCAGTGCCCAATGCCGATGTCGATGCGCGTCAGTCCCGCGATCGGCTCGCGCTCATGCAGTCGGTTGGGCTTGCTCTGGTGAACCTGGTGGGGCTCTTTGTGCCGGGAGTGGGTCAGCTGTTGTTGGCAGATATGGTCATTAGCACCCTGAGTGAAGTTTGCGAAGGCGTTGCCGATTGGTCGCAAGGCCACCAGCACGAAGCGCTGGAGCATATGCTCGCAGTGGCTGAGTCAGTTGCAGTCAATGCAGCCACAGCGGCGGGCGCCAGGCTTGTAGCGGGAGCCTTCACCCGCAGTGCCTGGGTCGACGGGCTGGAGCCTGTGATCAATGACGAAGGTGAGCAGCGGCTCTGGTTCAATACCCTGGCGCCGTATGTCGATCCCAACCCGCCCTCGCCACTGACGACGCTCGACAATGGCTTGCTCAGTGACGGGACTGACCACTGGTGGCTCCAGCAGGGGGTGTACTACCGAGTGCGGGCTAACAGTGACCAAGGCCCTTGGCGATTACTGGATGCACGCGATCCACAAGCCTTTGGCCCGGCCTTGGAATTCAACGGAGAGCGAGCCTGGCGCCTGACCTACGAACGGCCTCTGGAATGGCAGGGCCAGGCTTTGTTGCTGGGGCGACTATGGCCGCCAGCGCAAGCCTTTACGGATGAGCGAGCTGCCCAGGTGATGGCGGTGGCAGGGGTGGATGAAGCCTTGCTGCGTGGCCTGTTGGTGGAAAATCGACCACTTCCGGTAGCCTTGCGCGATACCTTGGAACGCTTCGCGGTGGATGCCAGAGTCGAGCACTTCCTGGGCGCAGCAGGCAGTGGCGCTGCCGATACCGATGCCGAACTGTGGCAATGGTGCGTCGACCACCTGGGGATTCAGACGCTTGACCTGCGAACGCAAGGCGACACCATCGTGCAGCAGGCTGATGAACTGCGCGAGCCTCTGTTCGAGCACTTCGCCAACGTTTATTGGGCCGATGACCCACAGCGCGCGTTGCTGCAGCGAGACTTTCCTGGCCTGCCCGATGCCTATGCCGTGAGCCTGCTCAGGCACCTGAGCAACGAGCAGCGTGTGGCAATGCGCACGGGTTTGCGCATACCGCTGGCAGTAGCCAAGCAGACACGCCAGTTGCTGCAAGTGGCCCAACTGACCCGCATGCGCGAGGGCTTATACCTTAGGTGCAGCTACCGGGCGGATCAGGTCAGGCTAGTATTTGCCTTGTTGAGCCAGGCCGGGCGGTGGCCTGCAGCACAGCCTTTGGCGTTACACGAACGTTCGGCCACGGGCAGGTTGCTCGCCAGTCTGCACCAGCCAGCGTTGGCTAAACCCTACCCGATACTGGTCAGGGCCGGCGGCAAATTCCGCCTCTTTGGCCCGACACAGGCTCCATTGCACGGCGCGACCGGTGAGCCAGGCGAGCTGCTGGAGCTGCTCCTGAGCTGCCTGAGCGGTGCAGACAAAGCGCGCCTCGGCTGGGCCGGTGCCGACGGTGCGGCGAAACTGCGCAAGGCACTGCAGGGCTGGCTACCACGGCAACGCGAGGACATGCTGCGGTTACTGGGCATGCCTGACGCGGGCGCACCGAGCAACCCAGTCCGGCGCCTGCCCGATGGTCGCATCGGTTACCTGTTGAGCGGGCGGATGACTGGGGGTGGTGGTGCCCAGAACCTGCTGCAGTCTCGCATACGTGCGCTTTACCCCGGCTTCAACGAGGCCGAAGTGCAGATATACCTAGAACTGTTGCTGGAGCGTCCGGGCTCTGCCTATAGCAACCTGCTGCTGCAAGAGCGCCAATACCGCATGTTGGAACAGGCCCTTGCACAATGGGTGAGCCGGGCGCGCGGTGATACCGCCAGTGCCCTGAGGCGGCAGGCCGCGCTGCAGCTTCAGCGCAGTTGGCAGTTGATAGGCGAGCGCATCATCGACCAATGGGATGTGCCCCAAGGGCTTACCCTGAGCCTGCACGACATCCCCTTGCGCAGCCTACCGCATCTGCCGGCCAACACCGATTTCGGCCACGTCGCGCACCTGACATTGATGGGCCTGAGCCTGGATGAACTTCCTGATGGGTTTCTGCGTTGCTTCACTCAACTGCGCTGGCTGAACCTGGGCAACAATGTTTTGACCAGTATCCCCAATGATCTCGCTCACCTTGGCCAGTTGCGCAACCTGCGCTTGGCTGGCAACCAGATCAGCGTCACCGTTGCCGGAGCCAGAGCGCTGGCAAGTCTCACCCGGTTGCGCACCCTGGACCTGAGCTACAACCCTTTGGGGGCCACCAGCGTGCAACTTCAGACAATGCTGCGGCTGGAGGAGCTGAACCTGCGGGGCACCCAGTTGCTGGCGCTGCCCGATGATCTTCAACAGTGTGCCCAGCTGATCGTTGCCGATCTGCGTGACAACCACATCACGGGCGTCTCCGACGCTGTGCTCGCTGCCCCTGAACGTTGGCGCCGTACCCTTCTGCTGGAGGGTAATCCACTGCCAGAGGCTATCAGTCAACGTGTCGGCCGACCGATGCGGGCAATCGAGGCGGGCGCGGGCACGCCACCGCCGACTGCCAGCACGCGGGGTCTGTGGTTGGAGCATTCGGGTGAGCAGTATCAGGCCAGATCAGCGTTGTGGGACGCCCTGAACGTCGAGTCTGGCAGCCAGGATTTTTTCCAGCTGCTGGATGCGTTGACCGGAACCCAAGACTTTGAACGAGTGCCTGCAGACCTGCGCCGTAGGGTCTGGGTAGTGCTAGAGCAAGCCGCAGGCGACACCAGCCTGCGTGATGATCTGTTCAGCCTGGCTGCACACCCGCGTACCTGCATGGACAGTGTGGCGTCGTGCTTCAGCAGACTCGAAGTACAGGTCTATGTGGCGCAGGCGTTGCGCGAAAGCCCGCCACAGGCCGGCCGGCTAGCTCGCTTGGAACTGGCTAGACGCTTGTTCAGGCTTGATCAGGTAGAAACCCTGGCTCGCGAAGACATGCAAGTACGCCGAACTCAAGGCCAGGATGTCGATGAAGTTGAAATGAGCCTGGCCTACCGCATCGGTTTGGCGCGGGTACTGGACTTGCCAGGCCAGCCGCGCACCATGCATTTTCCAGCCCTTTCCGGGGTTAATCAGCACCATTTGGACACCACGGCAATGGCTGTCCGGCACGCCGAGACCACCGACGCTTTGGCGCGGTACGTCAGCCAGCGAGATTTCTGGTTGGACAGCTTGCGCAGCAGCCATGGCCAGCTGTTCAGCGAGGTCGAAGCACCTTTTTGGTCGCAACTGGAAGCCCTGGACAATTCACCTTCGAGCAGCGGCGACTATCTGCTTGCTGCTAACCGCCTGGCGGACGAGCGGCAGGCTGCGGTGAAGGAACTGGCGCTGCGCCTGACCCGAGAGGCTTTGGCCGAGCTGCCTGATCCTGCCAGCTAACCCACCTCTTGCACCATTGGCCCAAGCAGATGGCAGCCCATAGCGGTACCAGGCGTAGTTCCCCCTGCCTGTGGTGCTGCCTGCAACCGACCATGAACGCTTCCCAGTACCCAGCAGGCACTCCCATGACGGATCACCTAATACCCGCGTCCGAATCGACCCTTAGCACTGCTACAGACGCTTTCATAAGTGCACGGCTGCCTGATTGGCTGGCTCGGGCTTCGGCGTCCCAGATTGCCGCACTGCGCAGCCGCTTCACCGAGTACAAGGCAAGCCAGGCACGTGTGCAAGCCCGTACCGAGCAGCTGCTGCCTTTGCATGCATTCGCCGAGCAGCATCTGGCCGGCGTATTGAAAAAGCCTTTGCCCGACGGTGCCACATTTGCGGATCTGGAGTGGCGTGTGGTGACGCCACGCTTTGATATGGGGGCCAATCTGGCACTGCCGACCTACGGGTATGGCGAAGTAAGACGTAATGGTTTGCTGCAGCTGATGAGTAACTTCCCGGCCAATGCTAGCTTTTACGACGGAACCGGCCTGGTGGCGCCCGGCAGTGACCTAGTACTGAGCGGTTCCGCAGCCGAGCTGGTCACGGCGTGCCGCGCGCTTGACGTAGGTGCCAGGTACCAAGCGGAGCTTGATGCGGTGTTCACGCCTGAGGCCCTCGAGCTCTTGGCTCAAGACAAGCGAGCAGCCCTTAAGCTTGCTTGCAAAGTTGCTGCTCTGAAGGGGGATATCAGCGGCGCCGAGGAACTTGCATTGAGCGAGATAGGCCAGAGCGACGCCGAGAAGTTCGAGGGCGGCTTGCGGGCTTACCCTGGGATGCTGCACGTACTTGGGCGGCCAACCGCCGAGGGGTTGTTGATTGTATTGCGCGACCAAACGGGCTTGGTCAGGGGCGTTGTGCTGTACCTGCCTGGCGACCCAGACAAGGCGCTTCGGCGCTTCGATACTCTGGATGCGCTGAATGAGGCGATGGCGGCCCAGCTGGGCAGCCAGGCCTATAGGCAGTATTTCAGCCAGCTGATCGGCGTGGACCAGCGGCCAGGTTTCATCATGACCCTTGGCTTGCGCCTGCAGGATGCCCACCCGGACTTGCAGCTCAAGGGGCTAGCTGCACAGGGCGAATTGTTCGCGGCGATGGCGACCCTGCAGGTTGCGCACGTGAAAAATGATGCCCGCCTACTGCTTGTACCCAGCGCCGATGCTCAGGCCGCCGCTTCACGTGCAAGGCACGAAGCTTGGCAGTCGGCCGGATTGGACTTGCTCAACCTGGCCGGCTTCTTCATCCCGGTGGTGGGTGCATTGCTGTTGGGACAGTTGGTGGTGCAAACCTGTTCGGAAGTTTTCGAGGGGATAAGCGATTGGTCCAGGGGCCATCAGCATGAAGCCCTGGAGCACTTGCTGAGCGTTGCCGAAACTGTGGCGGCTGGCGCTGTGACCGTGGCCGGCGTCAGCTACCTGCGCAATGCATTCATCGCGGGGTTGGAGCCTGTGAGCCTCGGGCACGGGCGCAGTCGCCTCTGGCACTTCGACGCTACCAATTACCAAAGCGTGCCAGGCAACATCGATCTGCTCGAAGATGGACGCTATGGCTATAAAGGGCGCCGCTGGATGCGTATGGACGGGCGCTACTACGAGATGCATCGACCACAATCTGACGGGCCGTACCGCTTACGCCATGCCTCCACGAGCGGTGGCTATGGGCCGATGGTGCTGCACAACGGCGAGCGCAGTTGGCGGCTGCTGCGTGATCAACCGCTGACATGGCAGGGGCCTGAGCGCATGCTCGATGTGTTATGGCCGCAGCATCCCCCCATCGAGGCGCGCCAGGCCACGCAAGTGATGCAGGTTGCCGATGTCGACGAAGATGCACTGCGCGGTATTCTGGTTGAGAGTCGGCCAACGCCTGTGCATCTGAGGCAGACCCTGCGAGCCTTCCAGGCCCATGCGCGGGTTGGCACATTCTTCGAGCATGTACGCGCCCAGACCCTGACGGCTTCGGACATTGAGTTGTTGACATGGTGCGAGGGCCAGAATCGTGCTGGCGGAGGGTTGGACCACGTGCTAGCCGACGAGGCCTGGCTGCGCCCGCAACTGTTCAGCTACCTTACCGGGCAACCGTTCGCCGAAGACCCGATGACAGCACTGGTGCACCGGGATTTTCCCGGTTTGCCCTCAGCCTATGTCAGCGAAGTGGTTAGCCAGGCAAGTGATCTTGAACGCGAAATGGCCCGTGTCGAAAGGCGATTGCCGTTGCAGTGTGCAAAGAATGCGCGGGCACTGTTGCGCCTGGCCCGTCTGACCCGAGGCTTGACCGGCCTGTATTTGAGCACCGCCTACAGCGATGTGACAGGTGAGCTGGTGCTGACCTTGCTCGATAGCTTTGACCTTCAGGGGCTGGACATCGATTTGCGTGAGGGGGCACTGGATGGGCGCTCGATCAAACACCTGGGCAGTGGTGGGCAAACCGAGCAGGAGCGCAGGCTGGTGTGGCATGAGGGCACCTTCACGGTCTACGACGGCCGTGGTGAGGCACTGCGCGCCACGCTTGGCGACCCAGGTTGCGTTTTCGAGGCTGTCGCTGCGGCACTCACGCCTGAGCAACGAAGCGCAATGCAAATCGCAGGCAGCGCTTCGGCGAGCCAGTTGCGTGAGCGCCTGCTCGCTCGGCTGCCCGCTACCCATTGGGGCATCACGCGTATGCTGGGGTGGCCCGAGCAGGGTAGCTGGGCCAACCCAGTGCGCCGCCTGGAGCATGGGCGCATAGGCTACCCGCTGAGCGGCCGCCCTGGCGGTCTTGGCAGTCGACAGCAAGCGACTGTTCGCGATCAGTTACGTGCTCTGTACCCAAGCTTGACTGAACAAGGGCTCGACGACGAGCAGGCGCGCCTGGCACAGGGGCCGCAGCCTGTGTTCGAGCGGCTGGTGCAATTGCAGGATGATCACGAGCAGTTGATTGAACACTTGAACCGTTGGGTGGGCGCCGAACTGCAGGAAAGCCAACAAGCTGCGCGCAGGTTGACCGCGGACAGCATCCTGCGGGCGTGGCGGCTTCAGGCTGAAGCCAACCCCTCTGACCAAGGGCAGCGTTTGCTTCTTGCTGGAGCGCACCTGAGAACGTTGCCAGCTTTGCCACCACAAATTGAATTTCATCGCATCACGGCACTGTGCCTGCGCGATTCGCCGATTAACGAGATCCCGGTCGATTTCCTGCGACCATTCAGTGCTGTGACCGACTTGAACCTGAGCAGCAACCGTTTGCTGCGCCTGCCGCTGGGGGTGGGTTATCTGCCGAGCATTCGCGTGTTGCGCCTGGCGCACAATCAAATTCGCCTGGATGCCGCTACCGTCGAGGTGCTTCATAGCTTGCCCGAACTTGTTCATCTGGATCTGAGCTACAACCCTCTGGAAGCGTTGAACTTACGCTTCAACCAGCTTTCCCGTCTCGCCACCCTGAACTTGCGCCACTGCCGATTGGGCGCCTGGCCGCAACGCCTGGAGCTATGTGGGATGCTTGAGTGCGCGGACTTGCGCGACAACCTGCTGCG
The DNA here is from genome assembly GCF_046230725.1 of Pseudomonas sp. KCJK9000. NCBI lineage: Bacteria > Pseudomonadati > Pseudomonadota > Gammaproteobacteria > Pseudomonadales > Pseudomonadaceae > Pseudomonas > Pseudomonas sp. KCJK9000. Next base: position 16,750 of record NZ_JBJJLN010000055.1, read on the forward strand.
CGACGTACCGCAAGAGATCCAACTGATGCCCTATGGGTTTCGCCGTGCGTTGTTGGTCGAGCGCAACCCTTTGCCTGTCGCACAGCTTCGAAACCTGTATGCATTGGACGTCATTGAGGTACATGGGCACCCATCAGAATCGTTTCCCGCCGTGGACCTGCCAAGCGCCAGAGCGCTGTGGGCGGAGCACCCGACCGCGCAGATTCAAACAACACGGGAGGCATTGTGGCAACGCTTGCAGGAACAACCCGGCAGCGACGCATTGTTCCGTCTGCTAGCGCGGTTGCAGTTCACGGCTGACTATCTACACGCCGGTGCTGGGCGTGAGGCACTGATGGAGGGTGTTTGGACGCTGTTGGGGGCGCTGGACGGCGATCCTGTGCTTTGCCGCCAAGTATTTAGCCAGGCCGATGTGCCACTGTCGTGTTCGGACGCCGTCGCCAGCCAGTTCAGTGCGCTGCAGATATGGGTCAGGCAAGCGCTGGCGCAAACCGCAAATGGGCACCCTAGTGCGCAGCTGGTGGAGCTTGGCAGGCAACTGTTCCGCTTGGATCAGCTGCAATCGGCAGCCTACCGTGAGGCCCGGCAACGGTCGGCCGCCGGGCAAGTCGTCGATCAGTTGGCAGTCGACTTGGCCCTCAGGGTTGGGCTGCGTGAGCGCTTGAACTTGCCGGATCAACCCCGAGCCATGCGCTATCCCGACTCAGCCCAGCTGACACAGGCCCAGGTCGATGGCGTATTGCAGCGAGTGAATCGCGCGCAGACCCTGGAAGCCCTGACCGATAGCCTGAGCCGTCGTGATTTCTGGCGTCATTACCTGCGCCAACGGCACGCCCGGATGTTTGAAGCCATCGAGGCGGACTACACCCAGCGTATCCTCAGGGTGCAAATTCAACAGCCAGCTTTGCCTGCGGCTGCTCGTCATGACCAGGTCGAGAACCTACAACTGCTCAAAGATGCCGAGACGCAGCGCCTATTCAGCGGCTTGACGCAGTCTTATCTGCGTGCGGCAGAGCGTCAGAATGCCTAGCAGAATGCGGCCAAACCGGTCATCCACTTTGACAGGTTTGACCATTGCCGCGGCGATTGGGCGGCGCGAACATCGTTGGACCGATGGTTTCACTCCAACAACAATAATCCAGGAGTCCAACGATGCGCGATTACGCTGAGGCCATTCGAGGGTTCGACCTTGGCCAGGCAGCCAGTAGTGCCTTGCATGGCAACTTCGATTCGCTCAATGCCTGTGTTGAGTGTTGCGATCGCCATGCCGGCCAAGGCGCGCTGGCGTTGATTCACGAGGATCGTGATGGCAACACCACGCGCTATACTTTCGATCAGCTCAAAACACAGGCCGGCCGTTTTGCCACTGTGCTCAAGGCCCAAGGGGTAGGCCCAGGTGACCGGGTCGCAGGCTTGATGCCACGCACTGCTGAGCTGCTGGTTACCATTCTCGCCACCTGGCGCCTTGGCGCCGTATACCAGCCTTTGTTCACTGCATTCGGGCCTAAGGCCATCGAGCATCGCCTGCAGCAGTCCGGCGCCCGAGTCGTGGTCACTGACCAGACCAACCGCGCCAAGCTCGATGATGTGGACCAATGCCCGACAATCATTACCGTCAAAGCCCGTAGCGCCGAGTTGGACTTCCATCAGTGCCTTGAGGCTGCATATGAGCAGTGCGAGCCAGTAATGCGCTCAGGCGACGACCCCTTCCTGTTGATGTTCACCTCAGGTACCACAGGGCCGGCTAAGCCTCTGGAGGTGCCGCTACGAGCGATCGTCGCGTTTCAGGGCTACATGCGCGATGCGGTTGAACTGCTGCCAGATGACAATTTCTGGAACCTGGCCGATCCGGGCTGGGCCTATGGCTTGTACTACGCGGTAACCGGGCCCTTGTCGCTGGGGCACGCCACTACCTTCTACGATGGCCCGTTCAGCGTCGAGAGCTGTGCGCGCGTCATCGACAAACTGAACATCACCAACCTGGCCGGCTCGCCCACGGCGTACCGCCTGCTTATCGCCGCTGGCAGTGCATTCTCGGCACCTATCAAGGGCCGCTTGCGGGTGGTCAGCAGCGCTGGCGAGCCACTCAATCCAGAAGTCATCCGCTGGTTCCGCGACGAACTGGGCGTGACCATTCACGACCATTACGGCCAAACCGAACTGGGGATGGTGCTTTGTAATCATCACGGCCTACAGCACCCGGTGCACTTGGGATCGGCCGGCTTCGCCATTCCTGGCCATCGCATTGTGGTACTCGACGAGCAGGGCTGCGAGCTACCGGCCGGTCAGCCCGGCATCCTGGCGGTTGATCGCGAACAGTCACCGCTGTGCTGGTTTGGCGGGTATCACGGCCTGCCGACCAAGGCATTCAAAGGCAAGTACTACCTGAGCGGTGACACCGTAGAGCTGAACCCGGACGGCAGTATCAGCTTCGTTGGCCGCAGTGATGATGTGATCACCACCTCCGGTTACCGGGTTGGCCCATTCGACGTTGAAAGCGCGTTGATCGAACACCCGGCGGTGATCGAGGCGGCCGTGATCGGCAAGCCCGACCCGGAACGTACCGAGTTGATCAAGGCCTTCGTGATATTGGCCAGCGGCTATGAGCCCAGCCTCGGGCTTGAGGAAACCCTGCGCCAGCATGTGCGCCAGCGCCTGTACGCCCACGCGTACCCGCGAGAAATCGAATTCGTCAGTGAACTGCCCAAAACCCCGAGCGGCAAGCTGCAACGCTTCATCCTGCGTAACCAGGAAGTCGCCCAAAACATTGCGCAACAGGCCACCCCTGCCAGCGCCTGAAAGGAAACCCATCATGCACATTGCCAATAAACACTTCATTGTCAGCGGCGCGGCCTCCGGGTTGGGCGCTGCGACTGCGCGGATGCTCATCGATGCAGGCGCCAAGGTCATGCTGGTCGATCTCAATGCCCAGGCTGTCGAGGCCAAGGCCCGTGAGCTGGGTGACAATGCCCGCTTCGCCGTTGCAGACATCAGTGATGAACACGCGGCCCAGGCAGCGATCGACGCTGCGCTAGGTGCCTTTGGTGCCTTGCATGGGCTGGTCAACTGCGCCGGTATCGTCGGCGCCGAAAAGGTGCTGGGCAAACAGGGGCCCCATGGTCTTGCCAGCTTCGTCAACGTCATCAATGTCAACGTGGTTGGCAGCTTCAACCTGCTGCGCCTGGCTGCAGCGGCAATGGCCGACGCGCCTGCAGATGAAGGGGGCGAGCGCGGCGTGATCATCAACACCGCCTCTATTGCCGCCTATGACGGCCAGATTGGCCAAGCCGCCTATGCAGCCTCCAAGGGGGCCATTGCCAGCCTGACATTGCCAGTTGCTCGCGAACTTGCGCGCTTCGGCATCCGGGTGATGACTATCGCACCGGGCATTTTCGAAACACCAATGATGGCGGGCATGAGCGATGAGGTGCGTGCTTCGCTTGCCGCCGGCGTTCCGTTCCCGCCGCGCCTTGGCCGCCCGCAGGAATACGCGGCACTGGCCCGCCACATCATCGAGAACAGCATGCTCAACGGCGAGGTCATCCGCCTCGACGGCGCATTGCGCATGGCTGCCAGGTAAGGAGAGCGAACATGTCCATCACCCACGATCCAATCGTAATCGTCAGCGCCGCACGCACGCCCATGGGCGGCTTGCAAGGCGATCTCAAGAGCCTGACTGCTGCCCAGTTGGGCAGTGCAGCCATTCGCGGCGCAGTAGCGCGCGCGGGCATCGAACCTGCCAGTGTCGAACAGGTGCTGTTTGGCTGTGTGCTGCCTGCCGGGCAGGGCCAGGCACCGGCACGCCAAGCGGCGCTGGGCGCCGGGCTGGGCAAGCACACTACCTGTACTACTTTGAACAAGATGTGTGGCTCGGGTATGCAGGCGGCCATCATGGCCCACGACCTGTTGCTGGCCGGTAGTGCTGATGTGGTGGTGGCCGGCGGCATGGAGAGCATGAGCAATGCACCTTACCTGCTGGAAAAGGCGCGTGGCGGTTACCGTATGGGGCACGGCAGAATCATCGACCACATGTTCATGGACGGTCTGGAAGACGCCTACGACAAAGGCCGCCTGATGGGGACCTTTGCCGAAGACTGTGCCCAAGCCAACGGATTTAGCCGCCAAGACCAGGACCAGTTCGCCATCGCCTCGCTGACCCGCGCTCAGGAGGCGATCAGTAGCGGACGTTTTGCCGCCGAAATCGTGCCGGTGGAGGTCACCGAAGGCAAGCAGATACGCGTCATCAAGGACGACGAGCAACCACCCAAGGCGCGCCTGGACAAGATTCCTCAGCTCAAGCCGGCCTTTCGCGATGGAGGCAGCGTGACCGCAGCCAATGCCAGTTCGATCTCGGACGGAGCCGCCGCATTGGTGTTGATGCGTCGATCCGAAGCCGACAAGCGTGGCATCAAACCGCTGGCGGTGATTCACGGCCATGCTGCCTTCGCTGACACCCCAGCGTTGTTCCCCACAGCACCGATCAAGGCCATCGACAACCTGATGAAGCGCACAGGCTGGAATCTGACTGACGTCGACCTGTTCGAAATCAACGAAGCGTTTGCGGTGGTCACCCTGGCGGCCATGAAGCAGCTCGACCTGCCTCACGACAAGGTCAATATCCACGGCGGCGCTTGCGCCCTGGGTCACCCAATCGGCGCTTCGGGCGCGCGTATTCTGGTGACACTGCTGTCGGCCCTGCGCCAGAACAATCTGCGCCGCGGTGTGGCTGCCATATGCATCGGCGGTGGCGAAGCCACGGCCATGGCCGTCGAATGCGTGTACTGAGGTGAGCCATGCTGGTAACTGACGAGCAACAACAGATCGCCGACGCGGTGAGGGCTTTTGCCCAGGAACGCTTGAAACCATTTGCCGAGCAATGGGACAAAGAGCACCGCTTCCCGAAAGAGGCTGTCGCAGAGATGGCCGAGCTGGGCTTGTTCGGGATGCTGGTGCCTGAGCAGTGGGGCGGCAGCGACACCGGTTATGTAGCCTATGCCATGGCGTTGGAGGAGATCGCTGCGGGTGACGGCGCCTGCTCTACCATCATGAGCGTACACAACTCGGTGGGTTGTGTGCCGATCCTGCGGTTCGGCAGCGAGCAGCAGAAAGCACAGTTTCTCACGCCGCTGGCCAGCGGCGCGATGCTTGGGGCCTTTGCCCTGACAGAGCCGCAGGCGGGTTCCGATGCCAGTAGCCTTAAGAGCCGAGCACGCCTTGAAGGTGATCATTATGTGCTCAGTGGCAGCAAGCAATTCATCACCTCGGGGCAGCACGCAGGTGTGGTGATCGTGTTCGCCGTGACCGACCCCGCTGCCGGCAAGCGCGGCATCAGCGCCTTCCTCGTGCCTACCGATTCGCCGGGCTACCAGGTGGCGCGTGTCGAAGACAAGCTCGGCCAGCATGCCTCCGACACCTGCCAGATCGTCTTCGACAATGTTCGCATACCGGTGGCCAATCGCCTGGGCGAGGAGGGTGAGGGCTACAAGATTGCTTTGGCAAACCTGGAAGGCGGGCGTATCGGTATCGCCTCGCAGGCAGTGGGCATGGCCCGGGCGGCGTTCGAAGTCGCGCGCGACTATGCCAATGAGCGGCACAGCTTCGGTAAACGGTTGATCGATCATCAGGCAGTGGCCTTCCGCCTGGCCGACATGGCAACCCAAGTTGCCGTGGCGCGGCAGATGGTGTTGCATGCTGCAGCGCTTCGAGACGCCGGGCGCCCAGCATTGGTGCAAGCCTCAATGGCCAAGCTTTTTGCCTCTGAAATGGCCGAAAAGGTCTGTTCGGATGCCTTGCAGACCCTTGGCGGATATGGCTACCTGAGTGACTTTCCGCTGGAGCGGATCTACCGCGACGTTCGGGTCTGCCAGATCTACGAAGGCACCAGCGATATTCAGCGCATGGTCATTGCGCGCAATCTGTGAAGGAGAGACTGCATGGCATTTGAAACCATCCTGTTGGACATACACGGCAAGGTCGGCCTGATTACCCTCAACCGTCCGCAGGCGCTAAACGCACTGAACGCGCAGATTGTCGGCGAGATCAACCAGGCGCTGGACCAGCTGGAGCGGGATCCGAACATTGGCTGTGTGGTGTTGACCGGCTCTGCCAAGGCCTTTGCCGCCGGTGCCGACATCAAGGAGATGGCTGAACTGCACTACCCGCAGATATACGTCGACGACCTGTTCACCGATGCCGATCGCATCGCCAGCCGGCGCAAACCGATCATCGCCGCTGTGTCCGGCTTCGCCTTGGGCGGTGGCTGCGAACTGGCCATGATGTGCGACTTCATCATCGCTGCCGACAATGCCAAGTTCGGCCAACCGGAAATCAACCTGGGTGTGTTGCCGGGCATGGGCGGCACTCAGCGCTTGACCCGGGCAGTTGGCAAGGCCAAGGCCATGGAGCTTTGCTTGACTGGTCGCCTGATGGGGGCTGAGGAAGCCGAGCGTGCTGGGCTGGTAGCGCGCATCGTGCCGCAGGCAGAGTTGCTGGAAGAAGCGCTGAAAGTGGCCGCGACCATTGCCAGCAAGTCGATCCCGATCAGCATGATGGTCAAGGAAAGCGTCAACCGTGCCTTCGAGGTCACCCTCAGCGAGGGCGTGCGTTTCGAGCGACGTGTGTTCCATGCAGCCTTCGCCACCGCTGACCAGAAAGAAGGCATGGCGGCCTTCATCGCCAAACGCGAGGCGCAGTTCGAAGATCGCTGATCTCGACACCTCGCTATCCAAGAGCAATGCCTGTGTATTGAGCGCCACGTTATCCTTCGGGAACGCGTGGCGCGTTGCTTTATGTAACCGTTTCGAGTGCCAGCTGGCGGATTCCAGTACTTTTCGGGCAATTTCCCCCGTGATTGCTGTTGCTCATGGCGGCTTGGCGCCTTAGACTGCCGCCCCCTGTAAAAGAGTGCCAGTTGGCGCTTGAAGAATTCCGTTGCCGGTGCCGAGGCTCCGGCGGCACCTGAATCGCCCAAATGCACATTTTTTCATAGAGAAATCGATGACCAAGGAACAGTTGCTGGCCATGTCGGCCGATGACTACATGAACGCTGACCAGCTGGCTTTCTTCGCTGGCCTGCTGCAGGCGATGAAAGTCGAAACCCATGAACGCATCGAGTTGAGCCGTGCCACCATCGAAGGCCTCGATACCCCTTCGGATCCTGCTGACGTAGCTTCGGTCGAAGAAGAGCGTAGCTGGCTGGTCAATGCCATCGACCGCGACCAGCGCTTGCTGCCGCAGCTTGAAATGGCCCTGGATCGTATCTCGGACGAGAGCTTTGGCTGGTGCGATGACAGCGGTGAGCCGATTGGTCTGAAGCGTCTGCTGATCAGCCCGACCACCAAATACTGCATCGAAGCCCAGGAGCGCCACGAGCAGCTCGATCGTCATCAGCGTCAGGTCTGATCCGGCGCAGTGTGCCAAGCCCCATGGAGAAATCCCTGGGGCTTTTTGCGTTTGTGCTGGGCCAAAGCTCGCAAGATTTATTGCCTCAGGCGTAACACTGCTATACCGGGATGCGCTGTTTCGTCAACGGACCAGGGCGTATCATGACCTGATTGTTAGGGTGCTATCTAAGTGCCGGAGGGCGTGATGAACAGCCAAGTCAATGTTGCGGTGATGATCGGTTCAGGTGTGCCTACGGGCATGCAGATACAGGGCAAGCGGGTGGGTTGGGTCGTTTTGGTGAATGGCGAGCGCCGTGGTACAGCGTTCGCCACCCGTGGCGAGGCTCTGGAGTGTCAGGCTGCGTGGCGTGAGCTTCTGCAACGAGGGTATGCAGCCTGAGCGCTTTCAGGCTTCGAGGCTGCGGGCCAGCGCGCAGGCATCGCGATGCAGACGGCGGAAGCCTTTGACGCGGCCTGTGGCGCTTTCGGTGACGTGAAAGAACTCGATCCCTGCGGGTATGACGACGAATCGTGGCCTGTAGCACACGCAGGTTCGGTAAGAAATGTTCTTTACCT
>NZ_JBJJLN010000056.1:0-24480 GCF_046230725.1 Pseudomonas sp. KCJK9000
TGTTCCTGAAAGAAACGCGCGATACCGAGCTGTGAATGATTGGGGCCGCATTGCGGCCCCTGCGGCGTCGCATCAGAACTCGACTTTCACCGCCTGCGAGGCACGGGTCGCTTTGGCCCGCGCTGCTTCGACCGACTCATCGCGCGCCAGGCACACACCCATCCGCCGGGTGCCGTTGATTTCCGGCTTGCCGAACAGGCGGATGGCGGTGTCCGGCTCGCTCAGGGCCGCGCCCAGGTTGGCGAAGCTGGTCTGCTGCGACTGGCCTTGCGGCAAGATGACCGCCGAAGCCGACGGGCCGAACTGGCGCACCACCGGAATTGGCAGGCCAAGAATGGCGCGGGCATGCAGCGCGAATTGCGAGAGGTCCTGGGAAATCAGCGTCACCAGGCCAGTATCATGAGGGCGCGGTGACACTTCGCTGAACCACACCTGGTCGCCCTTGACGAACAGTTCCACACCAAACAGACCACGACCCCCCAGTGCATCGGTCACCGCTTTGGCCACACGCTGCGACTCGGCCAGGGCTTTCTCGCTCATGGCCTGTGGCTGCCAGGACTCTTGGTAATCGCCTTTTTCCTGACGGTGCCCGACCGGCTCCAGGAAGGTGGTGCCGCCCACGTGGCGCACGGTCAGCAAGGTGATCTCGTAGTCGAAATCGATGAAGCCTTCGATGATCACTCGGCCTTTGCCGGCACGCCCACCCTCCTGGGCATAAGCCCAGGACTGCTGCAGGTCAGCGTCGCTGCGCAGCAGACTCTGCCCCTTGCCCGAGGAACTCATCACCGGCTTGACCACACAGGGGTAGCCGACATCGGCCACGGCTGCCGCGTAGTCTTCGTAAGTGTCGGCGAAATGGTACGGCGAGGTTGGCAGGTCAAGCTCTTCGGCAGCCAGGCGGCGGATACCTTCGCGGTTCATGGTCAATTGGGTTGCCCGAGCGGTGGGCACCACATTGAAGCCTTCGTTTTCCAGCTCGACCAGGGTGGCGGTGGCGATCGCTTCGATTTCCGGCACGATGAAGTGCGGTTTTTCCGCTTCGATGATCGCACGCAGGGCCACACCATCGAGCATGTTGACCACATGGCTGCGGTGGGCCACCTGCATGGCCGGGGCATTGGCATAGCGGTCGACGGCGATCACTTCGACGCCCAGGCGCTGCAGCTCGATCACCACTTCCTTGCCCAGCTCGCCACAGCCGCAGAGCAGTACACGGGTCGCGGTTGGCGACAATGGGGTTCCGATACGGGTCATTTCAGGTCCTCGAAGGCGTCCGGGGCCGCGCCAGGCTTGGCAAGGCCCGCTGAAAAAGGACCGATATTCTACACCATCAACCCGCCACAGCGGCCCGCCGCGCACGAAATGCCATGGCCAGCCACACGGCCGTGACACCGGCGAACTTCGATGCCATGGCGGTGCCGATCACCGCTGGAGTCAGGGCGCCAATCATGCCGAAGAAGATGAAGGTATCCACCGGAATGCTCAACGCTGAGCTTAACCACAAACGGTCACGCAGCGGCCGGCGAGTGATGCTGAACACTAACCAGTCGATAAGCTCGGAGACGAAGAACGCGGTGGCGCTGGCCAAAGCAATGGCCGGCTCAGAGGTCGCGTACGACAGCACCAGGGCCATCAGCATGGCAATTAGCGCGCCATGGCCATAGCGGGTTTGCACCATGTCACGCAGGATGAACACCAGCCCGCCCCAACAGGACCAGATGATGTCCAGGTGCGGAGCGCTCGAGAAGGCGTAGTTGATCAGCACCACGCTACTGATATAGGCAATGAGATAGATCATGGGGTAGTTTTCTGTGGGCAAGCCCGGCAGATTACCGCTGGCTCGTTCGCGGGTAAACCCACCCCCACACAGATCGAACCTGTTGCAGGGGCTACAACCGGCGTACCGTCACGCCCCGATGATCAACCCGGCCGCCACCGCCCGCTCATGGCAAAGCTGGAGCACCGCCCGCCGCTCGGTATTGTCCATCCGCCCCCAGCGGCCGATCTCGGCCACCGTGCGTTGGCACCCCGTGCACACATCCTGTTCGTCCAGGGCGCAAATGCTCACGCAGGGCGACGGCACCGGCCGCTCGACTATCACGTCACTCATCGTCAGCCACCAACTCACGGGCATAACGTTCGGCATTGTGCACATAGTGCGCGGCGCTGGCCTCCAGCATGCGCTTTTGCTGCTCGGTCAGCTCGCGCACCACTTTGCCAGGCGAGCCCATCACCAGTGAACCGTCGGGTATATCCTTGCCTTCGGGAATCAGCGCATTGGCGCCGATGATGCAGTGCTTGCCAATGCGTGCGCCATTGAGAATGACTGCATTGATGCCGATCAGGCTGTAATCGCCCACCGTGCAGCCATGCAGCATGGCGTTGTGGCCAATGGTTACACCCTTGCCCAAAGTGAGCGGCGAGCCCATATCGGTGTGCATCACGGTCCCGTCCTGGACATTGCTGTCTTCACCGATGTCGATCAGCTCGTTGTCACCGCGCAGCACGGCACCGAACCACACGCTGGCACGGGCCTGCAGGCGCACCTTGCCGATCAGGGTGGCGTTGGGTGCAGTCCAGCTGGTGGGGTGACATTCGACCCGATGGTCGCCCAGGCGGTATTTCATGTTCGATCCTCAGAGGTTCACGCAGACGGCAGGGTGTGCCCGGCTCAGATTTCGATGTAGCGCTCAGGGGGTTGGTGCAGGCTGATTCCGGCGTCGAACAGCAGATTGACCAGTTCGACGATCATGATCGCCGAGAGCCCCCAAATCTTGTACTCACCATAGCGATAACTGGGCACATACCAGCTGCGGCCCTGATAATCGATGCGATGAGTATGATCACGCGGGTCCTGACGGAAGAACTCCAGTGGCACGCTGAAGACTGCCGCTATTTCCGCGTCATTGGCGCGGTATTCGACGAAATCCGGTATCAAACCGACGAACGGCGTCACCTTCAGTCCGTGCAGTGATACCAGGGGGCTGAGCGGGCCGATCACCTCCACCAAGCCAGGTGGCAGACCGATTTCTTCCTCGGCCTCACGCAAGGCGGTAAACACCAGGTCTGGGTCTTCCGGATCGCGTCGCCCTCCCGGGAAGGCTACTTCGCCGCCGTGGGTCGACAGCCCCTTGGCACGCAAGGTCAGTACCAGTTCGGGCGCTTCGCTGCGGGTGATGGGCAAAAGTACCGCCGCCTCGGGGAACCTTCGGTCGGTTTCCAGTGAAGCGGGTTGGTGGTTGCTCATACGGCGAAGTAGCTCGTCCAGCATTGCGCACTCTCGTATCCAAGGCCTGCCTCGCATGATGCACCAAAGCCGCGACGCACCCAAGCCCCGCACGCTTGCAGCAGGACCGCCCGGCACGCCAAGATAAGCCGGTCCACTAGGAATAAAAGCATGAAATTCTGCAGCGCGTGCGGCCAACCGGTCATTCAGCGGATCCCCGAAGGCGACAGCCGCCTACGGTTCGTCTGCGAGCATTGCCAGACCATTCATTACCAGAACCCCAACATCGTTGCCGGGGTGTTACCCACATGGGGCAGCCAGGTACTGTTGTGCCGCCGTGCCATAGAGCCGCGCCGCGGCTTCTGGACGCTGCCGGCTGGCTTCATGGAAAACGGCGAGACCCTCGATGAGGCGGCCCGTCGCGAAACGGCCGAAGAGGCGTGCGCCCGGGTCGCGCAGATGACCCTGTACCAGCTGTTCGACCTGCCGCATATCAATCAGGTGCATGTGTTCTTCCGTGCCGAGCTGGCCAACCTGGCGTTCGACGTCGGCGTCGAAAGCCTGGAAGTTCGGCTGTTCGAGGAGCACGAAATCCCCTGGAACGAGCTGGCTTTCCGCACCGTCACGCGCACACTAGAATGCTATTATCGCGACCGCATCAGGCAGCACTACCCGATAGGCCATGAATACCTGCCGCCGATGAACGTCTCGCCCATCCCTTGAGCCTGCAGGTACTGTTTCATGCGTTGGTTGTTCGCCCTTTTCTGCCTTTGCGTTGCCACTGCATCACAGGCGGCATTCACGGAAGTCATCATCCGCAAGCCGCAACCGCCGGCGCCAACGCAGTCACACTCGCAGACGGCGATGCAGCCGCTGATCGACAAGGTGCTGGTGATCAAGTCCGAACGGCGCCTGCAGCTGATCAGCCGTGGCGAGCCGTTGAAGACCTACCGCATCTCGTTGGGTAAACAACCTAAAGGTGCCAAAGAGCGCGAAGGCGACAAAAAGACCCCTGAAGGGCTGTACTGGCTGGACTGGCGCAAGCAGAGCGACCGTTTCAATCTGGCCATGCACATCACCTACCCGAACATCAGCGATGCCGCCCGCGCCAACCGCGAGGGCTGGAGTGCCGGAAGCATGATCATGATCCATGGCACGCCGATCAACGATGACTACCCTGAATGGTACTTCCACACCCTCGATTGGACCGATGGTTGCATCGCCATGCGCAACAGCGACATGCGAGAAGTGTGGGACCTGGTTCGCGACGGCACTTTGATCGAGATTCGTCCGTGATCGTCCACAACATGGATTGAGCCTGCAAGACTCTCCGCCCTCTCTGCCAAAGGCCTGCCGAATTCTGCGCAACCTCTGCCACGTCTGCCGTGGAATGATCAGCACTCGATTTTAAAGCTGCCGCCCGCCTCAAGGCAGGCGCATCCAAGCTCTGCTGCCGACAATGTGCAACTTGCCAGCCCCTTAGCCATTTCGACCCACGAATCGTCACAGTAACGCCATAAAGTCCGGGTTCGCGACTACTCAATCACCACAAGGACACCCTGATGAGTCGAGACACCGGCGACAACCTGGACCGCAATCACAGCACCAACCTGCCGATGGCCAGCGTCATGGACGCTTACCTGAGCCGTCGCAGCGTGATCCGCGGCAGCCTGGGCGCAGCCATAGCCATGATTGCCGGCACCGGTCTGACCGGCTGCCTGGACAGCGAGCCTGTCTCTCCCCAACCGCCCTCCCCCCAACCCGATAAGCCGAAACTGGCACTGGGCTTCCAGTCCATTGCTGGCTCGCGTACCGACGCCTGCGTGGTTGCTGCCGGCTACAGTGCCTACGTGCTCGCGCCCTGGGGCACACCACTCAATGGCAAGGCCAGCCCCTGGAGAGCCGACGGCAGCAACACGTCGGTCGACCAAGCCAATGCCATGGGCATGCACCACGACGGCATGCACTTTTTCCCAATCAACGGCAGTTCACAGGACGGTCTGCTGGCGATCAACTTCGAATACATCGACACCGCTGCCCTGCACCCCAACGGTCCAACCGTCGACGCCAGCGGCAAGCGCCCTGCTGAAGAAGTACGCAAAGAAATCAACGCCCACGGCGCTGGTGTGGTCCGCCTGAAGAACATCAACGGCCGCTGGCAGGTGGTCGAAAACGACCCGCTCAACCGCCGATTCACTACGGCGTCGCGTATGGAGCTGACCGGGCCGATGCGCGGCACCAGCCACGTCAAAACCAAGTATTCGGCCGACGGTATCCACTGTCGCGGTACCAATAACAACTGCGGCAATGGCTACACGCCGTGGGGTACTTATCTGACCTGCGAAGAGAACTGGCCAGGCATTTTCGTTAACAGAGGCTTACGCCCGGACGATCAGCGCCGTATCGGCGTGGGCACCGCCAATGGCCAGTATCAGTGGGAAAGCGCTGCCGGTGACAGCACTGAAGTGGATGACGAGTTCGCCCGCTTCGATGTCACCGCCAAAGGCGCTCACGCCAGCGAAGACTACCGTAACGAAGCCAGCACTTTTGGCTACATCGTCGAAATCGACCCGTACAACAGCGACACCCTGGCCACCAAGCGCACGGCCCTGGGGCGTTTCCGCCATGAAGGCTGCTGCCCGGGCCTGCCGGAGGTCGGCAAGCCGCTGGTCTGGTACATGGGTGACGACTCGAATAACGAGTACCTGTACAAATGGGTGTCCGCAGCCCTGTGGGACGCGGCTGATGCCACCCCGGCCGACCGGCTCAAAACCGGTGCCAAGTACCTGGACCACGGCACTCTGTACGTCGCCCGCTTCGATGCCGACGGCACTGGCGCTTGGCTGCCGCTCGACGTGAACACCCCCACTACCGCCGGTAGCACCCTCGGCGCATTGTACGGTGACCTCGCTGGCATCATCCTCAATACCCGAGGTGCTGGCGATGCCGTTGGCGCCACGCCTATGGACCGCCCCGAGTGGACAGCCGTCAACCCGCTCAATGGCGATGCCTACCTGACCCTGACCAACAATAGTGTGCGCACCCCGGAGAAGGTCGATGCCGCAAACCCGCGGGGTCCGAACCGCCACGGCCATATCATCCGCTGGCATGACAGCGACGATCACCAGAGCTTTACCTGGGACATCTTCGTCTTTGGCGCCAACGCCACCGGCACGGCAGACATCAACCGCTCGGGGCTCAGTGAGCTCAATCAGTTCGCCAGCCCCGACGGCATGAGCTTCGATAGCCGTGGCGTGCTGTGGTTTGAGACCGACAACAGCGAGCATACGCTCACAGACTATACAAACGACCAACTGTTGGCCGTGATTCCCACCGGACTGATCGATGCCAACGGCAAGCAGATACCAATCGATGCCCAAAATCAGTCGGCCCTGCGCCGGTTTTTCGTCGGGCCAAACGGCTGCGAGGTGACGGGTATAACCTTCACACCGGACAACAAGACCCTGTTCATCAACATCCAGCATCCGGAAAACTGGCCGTACAGCGACATGGCGACAGACGCCGCGCCCTCCGGCACCAAGGTCAGGCCCCGGGCATCAACGGTGGTGATTCAGCGTGACGATGGCGGCCAGATCGGAACTATCTGACCAGGCCTAGCAGGCAGCAAGCAGGTGTTGAGAAGGTCGGCTTTCCTGGGTAGGTAATGCTGCTCTGTTCAACCAGGCGGGCCGCTGGACGAGGCTGGGCGTCCAATTCTCCATTGAACGACGCTCATGTCCTCTGAAACCGAAGTTAACCAGCCTGCACTGCATAGCGACTACATGCTCGAACGCTTGCAATCTGTGGCAAAGAGCACCGACGAAACACTGTTCAGCGTGCTGATCATGTCAGTATTCGGTTCGCACGTTTCCTCTCACGCCTGCCAAAAACTGCAGACTGCACTGTGTGAGGGTGCCATAGCCAATCCGCAGTATCGGGTCGAGGCGCAGAGTACATCCCTTGCCCACTATGACAGCGATAGCCGCACGATCTGGGTGACCGAGCCGGCATTGATGCAGGCCCGCGCGCACGATATCGACAGTGCATACCTGTACAACGCGCTGGCCAGCGCATTCGGCAACTATCTGTACCAAGTGATCAAACAAGACTTCGCCGACCATTCACAAGATATCGAAAACCCAGGGCTCGAACAGATTGGCGCCGATTATGCCGCCATGATGTTCTTTTACGGGCCCAAGATCGAAGATGGGACAGTGTTCGGTATGTACGACAATCAAGCCGTACGCCTGACCATACCCCCGCTCCAGCCCGTCCCGATACCGCAGAACTTCTCTGCAGGCCCAGGGGACGAACCTGGCTCATTTGGGCATGAATCCTTGGAGAAAGGCTTGGCATCTGTCGGCTTCACGGATGAGGAGCGCCGTAGCATCTACTTTGGTAACTGGCTGCGTGACTATTCGCAGTTGCTTGATCCCAAGCTGGTGCGCAAGCCCGATGCCCCCAAGAACTTCCCTTCGAAGCTCTCGCGCAGCGCTCTGACTCAACTGGTCGATCTGCTGGCGCTCAAGGAGTTTCACGACCTGCAGGACACACCTGAGGGTCGTCAGGCGTATACCGTGGTCCCAGAAATGCTGGGGGTTTACCGCCCCAGCAAACATATCGACAACCCGCTGAACCCCTCGGCCGATGCGACCGACCCACGGGAAATCGATAGCGACTTCGAGCCCTTGGTTTCCCACGGCCACGCGTTACTGGAAGTGGACGCGCAACGCTCGCTCAGTAGCTATATAGACAATGCCACAAGTTACATGCGTCAAAAGCTGATCGACGCCATGCTGGCGGGTAACAGCATCGAGGGCAGGCGTTATTTTGGCGAAGCGTTGCATGTGCTCGAGGACTATTTTGCACACTCCAACTTCGTCGAACTGTGTTTGCGCAAGCGTGGCCATGACGTGCTGCCTTGGACTACCGAAACTGACTGCAAACATCGGCTGCCCGTGGTGACTGGCATGTTTGGTGGGCTGGATGTGGTCGCCAGCATCGCCGAACCGTTGGGCAAAATCCTTTTCGAGGTGCAAACGCTCGACTTCAAGCGCACTCGGCCGGGCGATCGAAGCGATGTGGAAAAAGTACTGCTGATACTGCTCGAAGAGCACCAAAGCGATACACCGCTCAAGCTGCTCCAGGCATTTCTCAAGATACGCGATGACGCGGCAGAAAGTCCGCTTTACGGTCTGTATGAAGCAGCCAGTTGGGTGGCAAAAACGCCACTTGCCATGCTGCAGAATGCTAACAATGCGGTGATTCAGGGGCTGCTGAGTTGGGTAGGCGACAATGTTGACGAGTTCCAGACCCTTTCCGGGCATAACCCCAATGTCGTACCTGGCTTGCATCCTACCCACTCACAACTGGCCAAAGACCACGACACGCATCCGTTTCACGACTTGGCGGCGTATCTGGCGACCTATGCGGTGCAGATGGTTGGTCAGGCGATGTATGAATACTGGCAGGGCAACACCGAACGCGACCCCGCTAGCGTAGCCGTGGCGTTCATTCTGCACCCCAATGATGACAACTGGCATGACGACATCGTCGCGGCATGGGAAGCCATGGACCGGGCGCGTACCAAAGAAAAGATTCGCCTCGCAGGTAGCATTGGCGACTTGGCAGAACTGCAGAAGCAACTGGAGAAGGAGGAACAGGAAAGGGTCAGGGTACTGGGCGAGAGCTTCCGAAACGCCCCTAACACGGTTTCGGAAATTATCAGCAATGCGTTTCCGTTTGGATGACGCCTAAAGGTCGTGGAGCCGCCAGACTTCATAGGCTGGCGTCTCATACGGGTGGCTCTGCCTGAGGGCAGCGACGACCTGATCAATCAGGTCATCGGCCACCACCAGCTCCACCTTCCACTCCTCGACCACCTCGACCTGGCCAGTTTGCCCAAGAAACGGCTGGCTACCGTCCAGTGGGCGAAACTGGCCTTGGCCCAAGGTCTGCCAGGCACAGTGGTCATAGCCGCCGATCCGCCCACCACCAGCGGCGAATACTGCAGCCTTGACCTCTTCGACATGGCTGGCCGGGACGAAGAAGGCGAGCTTGTACACGCCTTAGTTCACCCACACCCGCGCATTACGGAACATACGCATCAGCGCGGCATCTTCCTGCCACTCATCGGGGCGCCAGGAGTTCTGCACGGCGCGGAACATACGTTCCGGGTGCGGCATCATGATGGTCACGCGGCCATCGCGGCTGGTGAGGCCGGTGATACCACGTGGCGATCCGTTCGGGTTGGCCGGGTAGGCTTCGGTTACCTTGCCGTGGTTGTCGACATAGCGCAGGGCCACGCAGCCAGACGCATCGGCCGCCAGCAGTGCGTCTTCACTGGCGAACTCGGCATGGCCTTCACCATGGGCGATGGCAATTGGCATACGGGAGCCTGCCATGCCCTGGAGGAAAATGGAGTTGGACTTCTGCACCTCGACCATGGCCACGCGTGCCTCGAACTGCTCCGAGCGGTTGCGCACGAAGTGCGGCCAGTGCTCGGTGCCCGGAATCAGCTCGTGCAGGTTGGACATCATCTGGCAACCGTTGCACACGCCCAGGGCAAAGCTGTCGGCGCGCTCGAAGAATGCCTGGAAGGCATCGCGGGCGCGGGCGTTGAACAGTGCCGACTTCGCCCAGCCCTCACCGGCACCGAGTACGTCACCGTAAGAGAAGCCACCGCAGGCAACCAAGCCCTTGAAGGCCTCGAAATCGACGCGGCCGGCAAGGATATCGCTCATATGCACATCGACGGCTGCAAAACCTGCACGATCGAAGGCAGCTGCCATTTCAACCTGGCCGTTGACGCCCTGCTCGCGCAAGATGGCCACTTGAGGACGCACGCCCGTCTTGATGTAGGGCGCTGCCACGTCGTCATTGACGTCGTAACCCAGCTTGACCGACAGGCCTGGGTTATCTTCCTCCAGCAGCAGGTCGAACTCCTGGTCTGCGCAATCGGCGTTATCACGCAGGCGCTGAACCTGGTAGCTGGTTTCGGCCCACTGGCGCTGCAACATGCGGCGCTCGTCGTCGAACAGCACTTCGCCGTTGAGGCTGATGGACACTTCGCCGTTGTTGATCGGCTTGCCGATGACTGCAACGCATTGTTCACCAAGGCCGGCAGCGCTGAACTGCGCCAACACGTCTGGCGTGGCATCCTGGCGAACCTGAATGACCGCACCCAGCTCTTCGTTGAAGAGGATGGCAGCCACGTCAGCCTTGCTGTCGGTCAGAGGATCGAGTTGCAGGTCGAGGCCGCAGTGGCCGGCAAAGGCCATTTCCAGCACGGTGGTCAGCAGGCCGCCATCGGAACGGTCGTGGTAGGCCAACAGATGACCGTCGGCGTTCAGGCCCTGGATCACGGCGAAGAACGCCTTGAGGTCTTCGGCATCGTCGACATCCGGTGCCTGGGCCGCGATCTTGCCGTAGGTCTGAGCCAGGATCGAGGCACCCATGCGGTTCTTGCCACGGCCCAGGTCGATCAGGATCAGGTCCGTCTCGCCCTTGTCCATGCGCAGTTGCGGGGTCAGGGTCTGGCGAATGTCGGCAACCGGAGCGAAGCCGGTGATGATCAGCGACATCGGCGAGGTAACGCTCTTCTCGACGCCGTCTTCGCTCCACTTGGTTTTCATCGACATCGAGTCTTTGCCGACCGGAATGGTAATGCCCAATTCCGGGCACAGCTCCATGCCCACGGCCTTGACGGTGTCGTACAGGCGCGCGTCTTCACCTGGGTGGCCGGCAGCGGACATCCAGTTGGCCGATAACTTTATGTCCGACAGCTTGTCGATACGGGCAGCAGCCAGGTTGGTGATGGTCTCGCCAATTGCCATACGGCCCGAAGCCGGGGCGTCCAGCAGCGCCAACGGCGTGCGCTCGCCCATGGCCATGGCTTCACCGGTGTAGGCGTCGAAGCTGGTGGCAGTGACGGCGCAGTCCGCTACCGGGACCTGCCACGGGCCGACCATCTGGTCACGGGCAACCAGGCCGGTGATGGTACGGTCGCCAATGGTGATCAGGAAGCTCTTGCTGGCCACTGCAGGGTGGCTGAGCACGCGCTGCACGGCGCTGTCCAGGTCAAGTTGGCTCGGGTCGAAATCGTCGCCCAACTCGGCCTCGCGGGTAACCGAACGGTGCATGCGCGGCGGCTTGCCAAGCAGCACATCGAGCGGCATGTCCACCGGAGTGTTGTCGAAGTGGCTGTCGGTGACGGTCAGGTGTTGCTCTTCGGTAGCCTCGCCGACCACCGCGTACGGGCAACGCTCACGTTCGCAGATCGCCTGGAAGCGCTCGAAGTCCTCGGCGCTTACCGCCAGCACGTAACGTTCCTGGGATTCGTTGCTCCAGATTTCGTGCGGGGCCATGCCCGGCTCGTCGTTGGGCACGTTGCGCAGCTCGAAGCGCCCGCCACGGCCGCCGTCGTTGACCAGTTCAGGGAACGCGTTGGAAATACCGCCGGCACCCACGTCGTGGATGAAGGCGATCGGGTTCTTGTCACCCAACTGCCAGCAACGGTCGATGACCTCTTGGCAACGGCGCTCCATTTCCGGGTTTTCGCGCTGTACCGAGGCAAAGTCCAGGTCAGCGGAGCTTGCACCGGTGGCCACCGAGGAGGCCGCGCCGCCGCCCAGACCGATGAGCATGGCCGGGCCGCCGAGCACGATCAGCTTGGCGCCGACAGTGATCTCGCCCTTCTGTACGTGATCTTCACGGATGTTGCCCATACCGCCTGCGAGCATGATCGGCTTGTGGTAGCCGCGTACTTCTTCACCGTGGGGGGTGGCGATGGCCTGCTCGAAGGTACGGAAGTACCCGGTCAGAGCCGGGCGCCCGAATTCGTTGTTGAACGCAGCGCCGCCCAGTGGGCCTTCGATCATGATGTCCAGGGCATCGACGATGCGCTCTGGCTTGCCGTAGGCCTGCTCCCACGGCTGCTCGAAGCCCGGAATGCGCAGGTTGGACACGGTGAAGCCGGTCAGGCCGGCTTTAGGCTTGGCGCCACGGCCGGTCGCGCCTTCGTCGCGGATTTCGCCACCGGAGCCGGTGGAGGCGCCGGAGAATGGGGCGATCGCGGTTGGGTGGTTGTGCGTTTCGACCTTCATCAGAATATGCACAGGCTCCTGCACCGCACCGTATTGACGGGTTTCAGGGTTCGGGAAGAAGCGCCCGGCAACGCTACCGACGATGACCGAGGCGTTGTCCTTGTAGGCCGAGAGCACGCCTTCGTTGTGCATCTGGTAGGTGTTTTTGATCATGCCGAACAGGCTCTTTTCCTGTGCCTGGCCGTCGATGTCCCAACTGGCGTTGAAAATCTTGTGACGGCAATGCTCGGAGTTGGCCTGGGCGAACATCATCAGTTCGATGTCGTTCGGGTTGCGCTTGAGGCCCTGGAAGGCGTTGACCAGGTAATCGATCTCGTCTTCGGCCAGAGCCAGGCCTAGGTCGATGTTGGCCTTGGCCAAGGCGTCACGGCCACCGCTGAGGATATCGACCGAAGTCATTGGCTTGGGCTGAGCGTGGCTGAACAGATCGGCTGCCTGCTCCAGCTTGGCCAGCACGCGCTGGGTCATGCGGTCGTGCAGCTCGGCAGCGACCAGCTCGGCATCGGCGTCGCTCAGGTCACCGGCTACATAATAGGCAATGCCGCGCTCCAGGCGCTGGATCGACTGCAAGCCGCAATTGTGGGCGATGTCGCTGGCCTTGCTGGCCCAGGGCGAAATGGTGCCCAGGCGCGGCACGACGAGGAACAGGCGGCCGGTCGGCTCCTGTACCGGCACGCTGGGGCCGTACTTGAGCAGACGGCCCAGCACCTGCTGCTGGTCGGCGGTCAGTTCGCCTTCAACATCGGCGAAGTGGGCAAATTCGGCATACAAACCAGTAACAGCGGGGACTTTCTGGCTCAGTTGCTCGAGTAATTTACCGTGGCGAAAGGCAGAAAGGGCAGGAGCGCCGCGCAGGATCAACATCGTCGGGACAGCCTCAGGAAGGGGTGTGCTTAGAGGCCGTGCATTCTAGCCTAATTCGAGCGCTTTCGGCACCCGCTGTGAGCCACGGCTGCCGGGCGGCGGAACCGGACTTGCGGGTCAGAAATCTGCGGGGGTTGGCTGGGGAAATTCTGCGCCTATGAGATCGAGCGCCGCCCGCGCGGCGCATCGCGAGCTTTGCTCGCTCCTACGTTTGTTTCGGGCCAATTATGCCTGTGGGATTTGCGCGCGGACGCCTTTGTGCATGGCGCGGTATCGCGTCGTATGAACCAGGCGGTCGCGCGCGCCTGTCACAGGCGTTACTGGCCCGAAACAAACGTAGGAGCGAGCAAAGCTCGCGATGCGCCGCGCGGGCGGCGCTCGATCTCATAGGCGCCATCTCTCCAATGGCATAACCCAACCACATAACCCGCTACCAGACAAGCTAACCGTTGTCGAGATATGGCACGGCCAGTCCTTTGCGTATACTGCATCCTATGTTCGCCCACACTGCTTTGCGCCAGCGTTGCGCCAAATGGCTTCTTGCAACCGGACTCTTTCTGCTGCTCGGTGCCTGCGTTGAAAAACCCAGCACCCTCGAGCGCGTGAAGGAGGACGGTGTGCTGCGCGTCATAACGCGCAACAGCCCGGCCACCTACTTCCAGGATCGCAATGGCGAAACCGGCTTCGAATATGAACTTGTGCAGCATTTCGCCGACGATCTAGGCGTCAAGCTGCAAATCGAAACCGCTGACAACCTCGATGAACTGTACGACGCGCTAGGCAAACCGTCCGGGCCGGTATTGGCAGCAGCTGGCCTGGTCAGCAGCGACCGGCGCAAGGCCCAGGTCAGGTATTCGCATCCTTATCTGGAAGTGACCCCACAGGTGATCTATCGCAATGGTCGCCCCCGCCCCACCGATGCCAAAGGCCTGGTCGGCAAGAAGATCATGGTGCTCAAAGGGAGCAGCCACGCCGACCAGTTGGCCGAGCTGAAAAAACAGTACCCAGGGCTGGAGTACGAAGAATCCGACGCGGTGGAAGTGGTCGACTTGCTGCGCATGGTCGATGAGGGGCAGATCGACCTGACCTTGGTCGACTCCAACGAGCTGGCGATGAACCAGGTCTACTTCCCCAATGTGCGGGTCGCCTTCGACCTGGGCGATACCCGTGATCAACGCTGGGCAGTAGCTGCCGGCGACGACAATAGCCTGCTCAACGAAATCAACCGTTTCCTCGACAAAGCGCAGAAGAACGGCACGCTGCAGCGCCTGAAGGATCGCTACTACGGGCATGTCGACGTACTCGGCTATGTCGGCGCCTATACGTTCGCCCAGCATCTTCAGCAGCGTTTGCCCAAGTACGAGAAGCATTTCAAGAGCTATGCCAAAGTCGAGCAGGTCGACTGGCGCCTGCTCGCCGCCATCGGCTACCAGGAATCGATGTGGCAGCCGGAGGTCACCTCCAAAACCGGCGTGCGCGGCCTGATGATGCTGACCCAGCGCACCGCTCAGGCCATGGGGGTATCCAACCGCCTGGACCCAAGGCAAAGCATCCAGGGCGGCGCCAAGTACTTCATGAAGATCAAGCAGGAGCTAGACGACAGCATCCAGGAGCCTGACCGTACCTGGTTCGCCCTGGCCGCCTACAACGTCGGCAGTGGCCACCTGGAAGACGCCAGAACCCTGGCCAAGCGCGAAAAGCTCAACCCGAACAAATGGCTGGACGTGAAAAAGATGCTGCCGCGCCTGGCCCAGAAGCAGTGGTACCGGCAAACCAAGTACGGCTATGCCCGTGGCGGGGAGCCGGTGCACTTCGTCGCCAACATCCGCCGCTATTACGACATCCTCACCTGGGTGACCCAGCCGCAGCTCGAAGGTCAGGTGGCCGAGGGCAACCTGCATGTGCCTGGTGTCAACAAAGACAAGCCGGCGGATCAATCGCCGCCGATGTAGCCTTGTCAGGGCCTGTTCGCGGCTAAGCCGCTTGCCCAGGTCGGCGCGCATGTCTGACCATGCCCAGCCCTGGTGGGGGCGGGTTTACTCGCGATAATGCCGGCACAGCTCAAACCTTGGCTCGGCGCGCCCTGAAGAAGTCACTCAGAATCTGCCCGCACTCTTCAGCCAGCACCCCACCCTCCACCATCACCCGGTGATTGAGAAACGCCTGCCCGAAAAACTGCCCCTGGCTTTGCACGATGCCTGCCTTGGGTTCCAGCGCGCCAAATACCACACGCATCACTCGAGAATGCACGATCAACCCGGCGCACATGCTGCACGGCTCCAGGGTTACATACAGGGTGCTGCCCGGCAGGCGGTAGTTGCTCGCAGACTTTGCAGCCGCACGGATCGCCACCATCTCGGCGTGGGCACTGGGGTCACTGTCGGCGATCGGCCGGTTGAAACCTTGGCCGATCACCTGGCCATGCTGCACCAGCACGGCTCCCACCGGCACTTCGCCCATGGCTGCGCCCTCACCAGCCAACGCCAGGGCCAGCCGCATGAATTCCTGATCGCGGCTGCGATCGATGATCTGCGGGCGCATCACACCACCGCGATCGCGGCCATCAGGCCGGTTTCCATGTGGTCGATGACGTGACAGTGGAACATCCAGGTACCGGGGTTATCCGCCACCAGGGCCACCTGGGCACGCTCGTTCTTGCCCAGCAGATAGGTGTCGGTGAACCAGGGCTCTTTGATGTCGTGGCGGTTGGAGGCGATCACTTTGAAGCTCATGCCATGCAGATGAATCGGATGCTGGTACTGGGTCATGTTCTTCAGCTCGAAGATATAGCTCTTGCCCTGCTTAAGGGTAGCGATGGGCCGGTCGGCACAGGTTTTGTCGGTGATGTCCCAGGCCTGGCCGTTGATTTGCCACATGCTCGAGGGTTTGTCTGGGTCAGGTGTGACCGTGACGTTGGCTGCCCACTCGAAATTGAAGTTCAGTTTCTCGGCATTCTCCAGGTCAGGCTCGGCAATCGGATTGGCTGGCAGAGCCTTGGGCCAGTCGCCCGGCGCTTCGCTACTGGCCACCGAACGCAGGGTGCCCAGGCGCACGAAGCCGTCGCGCAGGGAAATCTCCTCGCCCGGGTCAGGGATGCGGATGGCCAGGCAGATCCGCATGCCAGGGCCCAGCCAATAGTCGTCGTCCAGTGGCCTTGGGGTCACCGGGTTGCCGTCGAGGGCGTAGATCTTGGCCTCGCAGTTACCCTTTAGGTTGATGCGGTAGGTCCAAGTGTTGTCCAGGTTCAGCAGGCGGACTCGCACTACTTGGCCTGCCGGTAGCTCGGTGACCGAATCGGCCTGGCCATTGATGGTAATCAACCGCCCTGCGGTGCCGTTGCGCGCAGCCTCACGGGGAATGCTGAAGGGCAGCCAGCCACCCTGCTCGTCGACATGCCAGTTTTTCAGGCTGAGCGTGCGTTCGTGCTCAAAGCCGGTCGGTTCACGCTCCTCGACGATCAGCGGGCCGACCAGCCCGCGTCCTAGCTCTTCGGAGCTGCTTACATGAGGGTGGTACCAATAGCTGCCAGCATCCGGCACACGGAATTTGTAGTCGAAATATTCGCCAGGCTTGACCGGCAACTGCGAGACGTAAGGCACCCCGTCCATTTCCAGCGGCAGGCGGATGCCATGCCAGTGAATGGTGGTTTCCACCGGCAAGTGGTTGATGAAGCGAACCCGCAACCAGGTACCCTGACGCACCCGCAACTCGGTGCCAGGCGCCGACGGGCCGAAGGCCCAGGCCTGGGTCTTGAAACCAGGCACCAG
The DNA here is from genome assembly GCF_046230725.1 of Pseudomonas sp. KCJK9000. Taxonomy (NCBI): domain Bacteria; kingdom Pseudomonadati; phylum Pseudomonadota; class Gammaproteobacteria; order Pseudomonadales; family Pseudomonadaceae; genus Pseudomonas; species Pseudomonas sp. KCJK9000. The sequence continues at coordinate 16,962 of NZ_JBJJLN010000056.1, forward strand.
TTCGACGTCCAACGGCGCTGCAATCAACTCGTAGTCATGACCGGCGTTGTCGTCCTCGACCTTGCCCAACCAGTAACGCGCCGCGCCACCGGCGCCCAGGCCTACAACAACCAGGCCGGTGAGCCCCTTGAGCATTTGTCGACGGGTGAAGGACATCGGTGCGGGTACCTCGTGTTCAGCGCAATCAAGCTGCCAGCACGGCTGGCGGTGAAGGGCGAATACGATACACCTGCGAATGGGAAATATTAAGTGAAGTCTCTCCAGCCCTCGTTTGCAGGCGCCTGGCAAAGCAGATTGAACCACTGCCGGTCACTGCCTGAGGGTTGGCGCAGGGCGGCCTGCAGCAGCGGCGCGTCAAGCAACACGTTAAGGTTGTCGAGCCGCGCGGCGATGGGCGGGTGGGTATCGAAGGGATGGGCCATGCTCAGCTCGAGTACAGCCTCGTCCAGGTGTAGCGCAACGTGCTGCAGGTGCCGATCCAAAGCCACCGCCAGCCCTGCACCACCCTGTTCAAGCAACAAGGCATCGACCACGCGGCCTAGGGCAATCGCCCGCAGCAGCGCCTGAACGAACAAGTGCGCGCCATGCACCTGAGCACCCGCGCGATCTGCCAGCAACTCTTGGGCGCGCCCCCAGTGGTGTACTGCGAGCTGGAACCGATGCAGAAATTGCCCAGCCATCCACTCCACAGGCTGTGCGACCCAGCGCATCGCCCGGCGGGTATCGACGATGGTCGAGAACTGTGCACACATCATGCTAAAGCGCACATTGGTCTGGCTGGCCAGCTCTGTGTCGCGGCTGCGCAAATGCCCAAGCTCATGACCAATGATCGCGGCAGCCTCTTGCTGGCTCAGCACGCTCAGATAAGGCAGTGGCAGATACAAGATTCGCCCGTTGAGAACCGACTGGCCAGGTTGCAGTACGATAGGCATGCTGGTGACGAAAAAGCCCTGATCGATCCCGACCACGATATGGTCCGGCACCGGCGCCTGCAGCCGCCCAGCCAGCTTTTCGATCCACTGCCAGAGCGCTCCAGCCTGCTGGCGCTGAAGTTCCTGGCCGAGAAAGCTGGCGTTACCCTGCCCCATGCCCGGCCATTTTTGCCTCAAACGCCAAAAAATATTCAGGCAAACGATCAGCACTTCGGCCAGGGGTAGTACCACGAACAGCACGGCCAAGCCGCCCTGCGCGGCATTGCTTACGCCTGCGCTGATTTCGTAGAGCAATGAAACGGCCAGGGAGGCTGCGAGCAAGCCCATATAGGCGCTTAACCAGCGCCCCAGCACCCGCCAGTTGGCGGTCATGCGTTGGCGCAAGTACTGTGCCGACCGCAAGGCGCGCCATGCGTCGGCCCTGAGCCTGAGCCAGGCGCAGATACCCGCCATCAAAGCACCCAACGCCATCAAGCCGCTCAGGCTAGCCATCCACTGGCGTGTGCGGAGCCAATTACGGTCCTTGTCGAGCTCGCTCAGCTGCCGTTCCAGCACTTGGCGGGTGTCGATGCGCCCGGCAAGTTGTTTACGCGCGGCCCAAGGCAATGCCTGGAGCAAGGCATCGCTAGGTTCTGCCAGCCATTGTCGAGTGATGCGTGCCTGCTCTTGAGCCGTTTCAGCCCGCCAATGTTGCACGGAGCTCCAAAGCAAAAGCGCCACTGGCAACAGCAGCATGGCCAGGCACCGACCCAGTCGCTTCATTTAGCCACTGGACCCTGGGCCAGCACACACGCGAACCGCTGCGCCAGAAGGCGGTCGGCCTGCAGTGGCAACGGCGCTTGATGCGTTAGGTGCTCGGTGTCAGCCATCGGCCTGGAGCAGCTCCAGTTGGCGCTGGGCGTGGGCCGCATCGCAATACGCCGCAAGCATCGCCAGCACCTCCTCGTAGCCCAGCTTGCGGCCATTGCAGGCAAGGCCTGCGGACATGATACGAATCTGCGGCCGCGGCTTTTTCAACGCCATCGCCTGGTTGCCGAAGAACTGCAGTTTGGCCACACGGTGCTTGGGCAGCGCAGCTTCGCTGCTCAGTTCGAGGGTCTGCACCATGACCAGGCCTTCATCCTTGACCGCGATATCCTCGACCTCGGCCATATCGACCGGGGCGTCCAGGGTGTCGACGTACAATTCCCGCCGGGTCAGACGCATGAACACCTGGGTGCCTGCATTGCGGTGCTGCCAGGTCAGGGCAGCGGCCATGCAAACGATAAACAGCACAAATATAACTGCACCCATGCGCTGCGAGTTGAACGTGACAGCCAGCAGAACAAGCGCGCCCACCAGAAGAATCGGCCCCCAGATTTTATAGCGCCGGGAATTGGTGAACTCGCTTTGCTCAGGCACGCGTTCGATCACCTTTTTGAGTTCGGCAATCACTCGTTCCCGCTCGGCAGCACGGGTTTGATCGTAGGCTTCGCCGATCGAGCCGGAAAGCTCGGACAGCGGGTCGTTAGGTTCAGCCATGTTCAATCGCCCTCACACGTCACTGCTGCTTGGCCAGGTAATCGGTCAGAAATGCCTGCGCATTGCCTTGACGCGACAGCCCTTCGGAGTAGCCAACCTGGAACGGTTGCGGCTCGCCAGGCAAGTACAACTCACCGCCCCAGCCACCCTGAACGATCAACACCACGAACTTATTGCCATCCACGGTGGTGAAGTAGCGGGTGTCCTTGGCAGTCTTTTCCACCTGCATCTTCTGGATGCGCATGTTCCAGTCGTGATCGACGCCCTCGACCTGAACCAGTGCTTGATTAGCAGCACGCTCGCCGATACGTAGCGTCCACACTTTGACGCCCTCCGTGCCCATATAGGCAACCACCTGTTCGGCCACCTCTGGCCGCTGCTCTGCCTGGGCCTGGCCCAGGCAAAGCAGGAGCGAGGCAACCAGCAAGAAAGCCCATTTGCGATAAGCGAACATTTTTACCATCCTGATGCCAAACGATCGGCCATTGAAAACAGCTGCGCCGGGGCTGCCAACCCCAGTGGCTGGGCCGCACAACAAATGGGCCGTCAAGCACAATGGTTGTTGCCAAAAATGTGCGGGGGTTACCATTTCTGCACACGCCGCTGCCACCCAAGGATGATTCGCGTCATGCCATCGACCAGCCCCTACTTGGACACTGATTTTTCCTTCGACAGGCCGGGGGTACTCGCCAAAGCTGGCGTGCTGGACAGCCGCAAGGCCCGAATAATGGGTAGCGCGACCGGCCACTATCGTGCTCAGACAGTGCATGCCGGGTTGCAATACTTCGATTGCAACCTGCAGTTTCCGGAGCCCCTTAAAATCGACAAGGTGCTTCCCCAGAGCCTGTGCATCGTGCAACTGTTCGACGGGACCTGGCAGCACACCGTCGACGGCAAATTGAACCGCTATACACCCGGCCAGCTGCACCTGCTAGGCCTCGGCGAAAGCCTGGAGGCGCAGGACCAGTTGCCTGCCGCCAGCCATGCACGCATGGCTGGCGTTCGAATCGCCGGCCACTACCTGCAAGAGCTGGTGGAGGATGAAGCACAGCTGATGCCCTTGCTGGCGTTGACGGCAGATGGCATGCGCTTTGACCAGTTATCGCAGTGCCCGGCAGTGAGTCGCTTGCTGCAGCAACTGTATTTGTCGCCCTACACCGGCGGGCTCAGGCGCCTGCATTGCGAAAGCCTCAGCTTGGCGATCGTCCTGGAACTGGCTAGGCACCTTATCGGCCCTGCGCAACCCAGCCACACGCCGGATCGCGGGCTACGTGACCTGGCCATCGAAGCCCGCCGCCTGCTCGATACCCAGCTCAGCGCCCCGCCCACCGCGGCCAGCCTCGCGCGACAGCTGGGCGTGGGCGAAACCACCTTGCGCCGGGCTTTTCGCAAAGCCTTTGGCCGGCCTATTCTGCAGTACGTGCGCGAGCAACGCCTGGAGTTGGCCCGCCGGCTTTTGCTGGAGCGGCGCTGGCAGGTGTCGCAGGTTGCCTACCAGGTCGGCTATGCCAACCCCGCGAACTTCTGCCATGCCTACAAAGCTCATTTCGGCCACCCGCCAGGCAGCGAATAGGTTATGCACCCACCGCTCGGGGCAGAAGGTGCCACGATGAACGTCACTTGGCACGCGCAACGCGCCAGCGGCATCACAACACGATAAGGACTCATGCATGTCACGCTGGCGATGGATATTGGCTCAACTCACGCGACGCCTATGGGTCCGTGCGACCTTGATCGGTATGTTGGGCGTTGCCGCCGCGCTCTTGGCAGCGTTGGCTGAGCGCTTCATTCCCTGGCACCCGGCAACCGAGATGGGCGCCGATGCGGTGTATGACATCCTTACCATCATCGCTTCGAGCATGCTGGCGGTGACCACGTTCTCGCTCAGCGTCATGACCTCAGCCTACGGCTCGGCTGCCAGCAACGTCACGCCTCGTGCGACGCGCCTGCTGATGGAGGACACCCTGACGCAGAACGTGCTGTCGACGTTCATTGGCTCGTTCCTGTTCAGCATGGTGGGAATCGTGGTCTTGAAAACCGGTGCCTACGGCGATCGTGGGCGTTTCGTGCTGTTTCTGGTAACGGTGGCGATGATCGCACTGATCGTCGTTTCGCTGTTACGCTGGATCGACCATCTAACCCGGCTGGGCCAAGTCGGTGAAACCACGCGCAAAGTCGAGCAAACCACGCACCAGGCCATCACCGCAAGGCGCGAGCGCCCCTGCCTGGGGGGCTTGCCCTTGATAGGCGATTCGCTGCCAGTGGACGCACTGCCGATCCTGGCCAACACGGTTGGCTATGTGCAGTTCATCGACATGCAAGCATTGTCGCTGTGCGCTGAGGAGTATGAGGGTTTCGTGCACGTGGTGGCGATCCCAGGCAGCTTCGTGCATAGCAGCACCCCACTGGCCTGGTTCAGCGCCACGCCTGGCCGGGCAAACGACCAAGCGCTGATTGAAGCCGTCAGAGATGGCTTCACGGTTGGCGATGAACGCAGCTACGATCAGGACCCTCGTTTCGGCCTGATGGTCATGAGCGAAATCGGCTGCCGGGCTCTGTCGCAGGCCTTCAACGATCACGGTACTGCCATCGACGTCATCGGCCGCCTGACACGGCTGTTGAGCCTGTTCGCCGAACCTGCCGCGAAGGAACACATCGACTACCCCAGGGTTCAGGTAGCTGCTTTGGCGATGAGCGACGTATTCGAAGATGCCTTCATGCTGATCGCCCGAGATGGTGCAGCCCATATCGAAATCCAATTACGCCTGCAAAAATGCCTCCAGGCACTGGCCCAGTTGGGCGATGCAGACTTTCGCAGCGCCGCGCTGCAACAGGCCGCCTTGGCCTTCGAGCGCGCCGAACAGGCGCTGGCACTGGAATCGGACAAGCACCGCCTGCGCTGCGCCATCGAGGCTACAAGAACGCGTTGAGGCAACAAGGCTTGCGCAGGGGCAATGCCGGTCAGGTAAGTCAGGTCGTTTACTGATCTACTGGGGCCGTGTAATAGCCCTTCGCAGATTCGCGGTGGAAGCGGGTTCACCTGAATAGGGCTGCTAAGCAGCCCCAATTGGCTTAGCTGACTGGCATGGCGCACAGATGGATCATCTGCGGCAGGTTAGCGGCTGCCGCGCTGCGCCAAGGGGATCACTCCCACTCTATTATCAACAACTAGAAATACCCCATAAATATCATCTATTTACGAAACATAAATCTCATAACACCACAAATAATGCCATATCGGTTCTACCATCAGCAATTCCTTGGATTACAGCCTGAAAAGCTGGACGGCACTGTAGCGCTACCACGATGACGGGGCTGTGCCCATTGATAATAATTGGTGCGAGTACCAGATACGGCGCTAGGCGCTGGGGCGCAAGAACTGGCTCTTTGCACGGTCTCAACGCAGCTCTAAACGCGCCGCCGCGATCATGAGCTTGATCCTGTCGGCCCGCAACAACGGACACGATCCGTATGCCTACCTGAAGGACGTGCTGACACGCCTGCCAACGCAGCGGGCGTCGTGGGCATCTTCCCCAACGATCCAGCGATCACAGGGCTGGTAGGTGCGATGCTGCTGGAGCAGAACGACGAGTGGTGCCTGCAGCGACGTTACATGCAGTTGGAGGCCTTTGAAGCAGTCAGCGATAATCCACAGGCCAAGCTGTCGGCCGTGATCAATTAAACGGCCAACTCAATGGCCAGAGCCATGATGAGTTACACCACTTCCTGGGACACGATCAAAAGTAAAGCGATAGCGCGGGTAATTGAACTCGATATTTCCAGTGGTTACAGCGAGTTATGCGAACTGAACCAGCAGCCGCCATCTTATTGCCACTATTGCTGTAATGCAGCGTGAGCGTAAAGAATGCAGCACGTTCGGAATTCTATCGGTTGTCTCAACGGCAAACATGGCACTAAGCTATACGTTACTCAGCTTATTGACCGCTGTAACACCTGCATGCGCGCTGACTGAACGCGCGCCTTCACCAAGGACTGTGATGTGTAAATGGACCTTCTAACCCATGTCCCCAGTTGGGACGATATCGAACGTAACCTCGACCAGAAATTCGGCGAGCTAAACCAGAGCATCAGCCATGGATTGCAGAGTGCTCATGACAGCTGGGATGGTTTTACCCGTCGTGTCAGTAATGGAGCCAGCCAGGCTTATGGCTATCTCGGTGGGCACCGCATCGACAACGTACGTAACGCCATGACGTTGTCCTAACCGATCATCCAGACCGATCTTCGCCGTAAATGGGCGTCCATCAACATCGAGCAGATCCTGCCAGTGCTGCTGGAGTTGGTTAAAGAAGTCTCAATGATTGTGGGAGGGAGTGTGGCGGTGGGTGGCGCCATCGGCGGCGCGGTTGGCTCGCTTGCTTTTGGCGCGGGCGCGCTGCCGGGCGCAATGGTTGGAGGCGGGATTGGGTTGCAAGTGGGCAACCTGATTCTGATGGGTTTGGGTTTGGCGGCCATCGCTGACTATTTCTATCAAGGCTTACCCACCTGCCTTGCGAGCCTGCAAGAAGGACTCGCTACGGCCTGGTACGCATCCGACGGGGTCAAGCCAGAAGGGCTTGACCCTACCGGCGGCTCTTCAGCGCAGATCCAGGAGCGAACAGAACGCGCAGCACGACAACTTACGCGTGGGCAGGAGCAATTGGTGTTGCTGCTGTTGACGGCCATCGTCACCTACCTCACTCGCGGCCAGATGAAGGCTGGGGTGATGAATAGCATGGAAAGCATTGCAACGCGCAGCGCCAAGCTTCAGGCGGAGATCTCCAATAGGCAGTTTGCGGATTGGTTGGCGAAGAATGAGCAGAAGATTCTGGCGCAGCCTGAGTTGCAGATCAAAGGCGTCAGTTCACTTGAGACCCTAGCGCGTGAAACTGAGATGCGTGATTTTTACGCCAAGCAGGATCCTACATTCACTTCAGTGGAAAATAAACGACAAAAAGCCAAAACATTTGAGCCCAAGGGTTTAAGCACCCAAACAGTTCAAGAGTATTTGGCTAGCGAGGAAGGGAGAAAATATTTCGCTAAAATTATAGCAGCAGCTCCTGATA